>NZ_JBSKHQ010000007.1:0-189747 GCF_057128665.1 Zestomonas ipomoeae | reverse complement strand
CAGCCTCCAGTCGAGTACGAGAAGGCAACCGCCTGAAATCCCCTATTCGGGTGTCCACTAAAACTTGACCACGACAGTCTTGTTGCTCAGGTGCAAGAAATTCGCCCAGAGTTCGCGCAGGAAACCATAGGATGGGTTTGATTGCCCCTTTACTTAGGGGTTATCGCTCGGCGAGGCGAAGCCAGCTTGAACTGTGCATTTGCCTGAATTTTCTGCCGTTGTAGCTCAGTCGGTAGAGCAACTGATTCGTAATCAGTAGGTCGGGGGTTCGATTCCTCTCAACGGCACCATTGTTAAAGAAGAGGCAGCCATGCATGGATTGCCTCTTTTTATTTGCGATGCCCCAGACTACCAAGCTCAGAGTTGCAGTCGCATGGACAGGTCCACCGCCTTTATGTCCTTGGTCAGCGTCCCTAGCGATATATAGTCCACCCCGGTTTCCGCTACGCCACGCAAGGTGGTGTCGTTGATGCCGCCGGAGGCTTCGAGTTTGGCGCGGGCGGCGGTGAGTTTTACGGCGGTGCGCATGTCTTCCAGGCTGAGTTCGTCGAGCATGACGATGTCGGCGCCGGCTTCCAGGGCTTCTTTCAGTTCTTCCAGGCTTTCCACTTCGACTTCGACCGGTTTGCCGGGGGCTATACGGTGGGCGGTCTTGATTGCCTCGGCGATGCCGCCGCAGGCGGCGATGTGGTTTTCTTTAATAAGGAAGGCGTCGTAGAGGCCGATGCGGTGGTTGTGGCAGCCGCCGCAGGTCACGGCGTATTTTTGTGCCAGGCGCAGACCGGGCAGGGTTTTGCGGGTGTCGAGCAGTTTGACGCCGGTGCCTTCCACCAGATCAGCGTAATGGCGGCAGCGGGTGGCGACGGCGGAAAGGGTCTGCAGGAAATTTAGGGCGCTGCGCTCGCCGGAGAGCAGGGCGCGGGCCGGGCCCTCCACGTAGAACAGCGTCTGGTTCGCGTGCACCCGGTCACCGTCCCGTACTTCCCAATGCACAGAGGCACGTGGGTCGAGCTGGCGGAATACCGCGTCGACCCAGGCTGTTCCGCAGACGACGGCCGCTTCGCGGGTGATGACCTTGGCGTGGGCCAGGCGCTCGGCGGGGATCAGTTGGGCGGTGATGTCGCCGCTGCCAATGTCTTCGGCCAGCGCTCGGCGTACGTTGGCCTCGATTTCCGCGCTCAGATCGGCAAGGGTAAGGTTGGGCATGACTACTGGCTCCACGGTCAGATCGCGGGATTATAGGGCCAGCCGACCGCCGGTGCAGTTCGAATGCGGCCAAGTGCGGGCTTTCTGCTAGACCGAGAAGAGTCGTCGAGCGGGTTGAAACGACCGTTTGGAGGTTGTTGGTGAGCATTTGTGACATAAGTCATGTCTATGAGAGTTGGCGGCTTGGTGGTTTCCGGCCCAACCCTATAATGGCTTTGACCCAAGACCGTTGACGTCAGGCATTTGACGTACCAATAACGTTCGAATGATCGCTATGCGGCTGGCCCCGACGGGCAGTCTGCGGGAGACTTGCAATGAAGACCGACGCGAATGTGGTGCACCTGAACAAGGTTGCCCCTGAGCACTCGCCAACTTCGCCGGTAGGAAGATTGCCCGTGGCGCTTACCCAGGTGCGCGACAAGGCTGCCCAGCAGCTCAAGAAGGCGTTGCAAGCGTTGTTCGATAACGCGGACGACTCTTTGTTCGAGATGGCCGACCGCGCCACCAGCAACTCGGAGCAGAACACCTTCTTCGAGGCGATGCGCGATTTGCGCCTCAAGCGCAAGAGCATCGAGCGTGGATTCCTGCAGCAGGTCTTCGAGACCTTTGCCAATCTCAGCCAGTACGAAATCGGCAAGAGCCCGCAGCCTCAGCTCGATGCGCTTTCCTTCGACAGCCTGTCGCTGGTGCAGAACGACGAACTTGAAGAAACCGTGGCGCTGGATGCCATGGTCGCCAAGATCATGAGCCGCGATGCGCTGGCCCTGAGCCACCTGACCACACGCTTGAACACCCTGGTCAGCCGCAAGGTGGACGACAAGAGCAACCCGCTGAGCCCGCGTCTGCTCTGCGAGGCGTTTCTCGATGCCTGTCGCAGTCTTGGCGTGGAAATCAAGGTCAAGCTGATCATTCTCAAGCTGTTCGAGAAGTACGTATTGAGCGATCTCGACCAGCTGTATGCCGAATCCAATCAGTTGCTCATCAATGCCGGTGTGTTGCCGGAATTGAAGTCTGCTCCGCCACGGCGTGCGCCGGCGCGTCCGGCGGCCGGGCAGGCCGGCAGCGGGGCTGCCGCATCCACGATGCAGGGCGGCGCTTTCGCCGACGAGGGCGCGCAGGAAGTGTTCGGCGTGCTCCAGGGGCTGCTGTCCCAGGCTCGCGGTACGGTGTTGCCGCCCCGTGAGTGGCCGGCCGATGCGGTGCCGATCACCAGTAACGATCTGTTGCGCCTGCTTTCCCATCTGCAGCAGCACCTTCCCGAACAGCGCGCCGACGATTTCGATGTGCGCGACCATTTGGGCAACCTGCTCAGTCGTGCCAGTGCCAAGAGCGGCAAGGCACGGGTGGTGGGCGAGATCGACGAGGATGTGATCAACCTGGTGTCGATGCTGTTCGAGTTCATTCTCGACGACCGCGTATTGCCGGATTCGCTGAAAGCCCTGATCGGCCGCTTGCAGATCCCAATGCTGAAAGTGGCAGTGCTGGACAAGACCTTCTTCAGTCGTGGCAGCCATCCGGCGCGTCGGCTGCTCAATGAAATCGCTTCGGCTGCGTTGGGCTGGAGCGAGCAGGACGATGCCCAGCGCGATGCGCTGTACCTGCGCATCGAGCAGGTGGTGCAGCGTCTGCTGAACGATTTCACCGACGATCCGACGATTTTCTCCGAACTGCTGGCCGATTTCCTGGCCTTTACCGGTGACGAGCGCCGCCGCAGCGAATTGCTCGAGCAGCGTACCCGCGATGCCGAGGAAGGTCGCGCCAAGGCCGAGCTGGCCCGCCAGCAGGTGGAGCAGGCGCTGAACGAGCGACTGCTCGGCAAGACCATGCCGGAAGTGGTGGTGCGGCTGCTGCAGGAAGCCTGGAGCAAGGTGATGATGCTCGCGTGCCTGAAGCAGGGCGTAGAGTCCGCCGAATGGCAGCAGGCGTTGAAGACCATGGACGACTTGATCTGGAGTGTCGAGCCCCACGAAGATCCGGAAGCGCGGCTGCACTTGCTTGAACTGGTTCCGGGGCTGCTCAAGTCGCTGCGCGATGGCCTGTCCGCCGCGGCGTTCGATCCGTTCTCCACCAGCGAATTCTTCAGCCAGCTGGAGGCATTGCATGTGCAGGCCCTGCAGCGCTTGAAGCGCGCGGATGCCGAATCGAAGCCGGAATCCGCGGATGCCCTGCTGGAGGAGGCTGATGCCGAGGGCGCTGCCGAGGAGTCGGTCGCCGAGCCGGCGGCCATGGTCGAGGTGGTCGAGGAGATCGTGTTGCAGGCACCGGGTGGTGAGCGTACCACCGAGGAGCCTGAGGTCGACCTGGCAGAGGACGACGAGCTGGCCCAGCAGGTGGACAGCCTGCGTGTCGGTAGCTGGGTGGAGTTCCAGGAGGATGACGAACATCGCCTGCGCTGCAAGCTAGCGGCGGTGATCAAGCCCACCGGCAAGTTCATCTTCGTCAACCGTACCGGCATGAAGGTGCTGGAGAAGACCCGCATGGGGCTGGCGGTGGAGTTCCGTCGCGGAACCCTGCGCCTGCTCGATGATGCCTTGCTGTTCGATCGCGCGCTGGAGTCGGTGATCGGCAACCTGCGTCGCCTCAAGGGCGCCTGAGGGTTTCCGCGCAGCAAAAGCGCCCGGCCTGTGCCGGGCGTTTGCGTTTCGGGGCTGCCGTTGCCGACGGGGCTATGCCGGCGATCTCGTTGCCATTGCCGCGTTTTCGTGCTTGGCTCAACCCGTTCGCTACTCTAGCCTCTGGAATGACTCGAACCTGTCGAAAGCGGGTAGAGTGAATGCAGTTCTAGGAGCCTTTCATGCAGTTGGATTCCGCTAGCGGCTGGTGCCCGGGCGTTCGTCATTGTCCCTCGCCGAATTTCAATGCGCGACCCGGCGGAGAAGTGTCCCTGCTGGTCGTGCATAACATCAGTTTGCCGCCTGGCCAGTTCGGTACGGGCAAGGTGCAGGAGTTCTTTCAGAACCGCCTGCGCATCGACGAGCATCCCTATTTCGCCGAGATAGCCGAACTTCGGGTTTCCGCGCACTTCTTCATTGAGCGCGACGGGGCCATCACCCAGTTCGTCTCCTGCCTGGATCGTGCCTGGCATGCCGGTGCTTCGCGCTTTGCGGGGCGCGAGAACTGCAACGATTTTTCCCTCGGCATCGAGCTGGAGGGGACCGACGAACTGCCTTTCAGCGATGAGCAATACACGGCGCTGACGGACCTGACTCGCACGTTGCAAAGAGCCTACCCGGCGATAACCGTGCAGCGCATCTGCGGCCATAGCGACGTCGCGCCGGGGCGCAAGACCGACCCCGGTCCGGCGTTCGACTGGGAGCGCCTGCGCCAGGCGCTACGAGAGCAAGGAGAATAGGCGATGAGCTTTCTGGTCCTGTTGCTGGTGCTATGGGTGGAGAAGTTTTCCGCTTGGCGCCAGCGCATTCAGCATGACGGTCCCTGGTTGCGAGGCTTGGCATGGGTGGAGGCCAGTCCACGGCTGGCGCAAGCGCCATGGCTGGGGCTGGCACTGCTGGTATTGCTGCCGGTAGTGCTGCTGGCCCTGCTGCTATTGCTGCTCAAGCCGCTGGCCTACGGTTGGCTGGCCTTGCCGGTCCATCTGCTGGTGGTGATCTACAGCCTGGGCCGCGGCGATGTGCTGACGGCCCTGGGACCGTTCCGCGATGCGTGGCGACGTGGCGACAGCCAGGCGGCCTACCATGTTGCCGAACGCGATCTGGCACTCGATGCGGACGAGGGCGGGGCGCTGTTGTTGCGGGTGCAGGGCTACCTGGTGTGGCAGGCCTATCAGAGCTTTTTCGCGGTGATCTTCTGGTACGCGCTGCTCGGGCCGGTGGCGGCGTTGGCCTATCGTCTGCTCGCCCTGTGCGCCGAGCATGCCCGTCAGGACGCGCTGCGTGAGCGTGCGGTGCAGTTGCGCCATGCCTTCGACTGGCTACCGGTGCGCATGCTGGCGGCCAGCTTCGCCTTGGTCGGCAATTTTGCCGCCGTCAGCCGGGTCGTGCTGCATGAACTGTTGAGCTGGGACATTTCCGCCGCGCAACTGGTGATCAATGCCGGCCGTGCAGCCGGCGAAACACCAGAGCCGGTGCTTGGCGAGCGAGGCGTCGCCACGCTGGACGAACTCTGGCAGTTGCTGGTGCGGGCGGCGGTGCTCTGGTACGCCGGCTTCGCGGTGTGGACGCTGGTGATCTGAGGCGCCCGGCATGGCTCTTACCTTTGTGACGGGGCGTCGTCCCAGAGCCAGGCGGCACCGCGTACCCCGCTGGAGTCGCCATGGGTGGCAGGTCGCAACGGAGTGTTGACCTTGTCGGAAAACACGTAGCGGGGCAGCAAAGGCGGCACCTGTCGGTACAGCTCGGAAATCCTCGACAGGCCGCCACCGAGCACGATCACCTGTGGATCGAGCAGGTTGATCACCATCGCCAGGCTGCGGGCCAGTTGATCGCAGTAGCGCGCCAGGGCTTCTGCCGCCTGTGACTCGCCATGTTCGGCCGCGCGCGCCAGCGCCTCGGCGTCGATACCTAGCCCGCTGCGAGCTGCCCAGCCCGGGCCTGAGAGAAAGGTCTCGATGCAATCCTCCTGGCCGCAGTAGCACGGCCGCGCAGGGCCATCTTCGACGCAGCGCCAGGGCA
The DNA here is from genome assembly GCF_057128665.1 of Zestomonas ipomoeae. Taxonomy (NCBI): domain Bacteria; kingdom Pseudomonadati; phylum Pseudomonadota; class Gammaproteobacteria; order Pseudomonadales; family Pseudomonadaceae; genus Zestomonas; species Zestomonas ipomoeae. The sequence goes on along the minus strand of NZ_JBSKHQ010000007.1, from coordinate 183,910 downwards.
GCGGGTTGTGGCCCCATTCGCCGGCGATAGCATTCGGGCCATCGAGTAGCCTGCCGTGGATGACGATGCCGGCGCCGACCCCGGTGCCGAGAATGGCGGCGAAGACGCTGCTGGCTCCCGCCCCGGCGCCATCGCTGGCCTCCGACAGGGCCAGGCAGTCGGCGTCGTTCGCCAGGCGCACGGGGCGACCGAGCAGCCGTTCCAGGTCGCCTTGCAGGTCCTGGTCGATCAGACAGGTGGAGTTGGCGTTCTTGATGCGCCCGTGATCCGGCGAGCGCGCGCCGGGAATGCCGATGCCGACGCTGCCGGACCGGCCCAGGTCGCGCTCCGTCTGTTCCACCAGGGCGGCGATGGCGCTCAGGGTGCCGGGGTAGTCGCCCTGCGGTGTCGGTATGCGGCGGCGCAGTATCTCGCGGCTTTCTTCCAGCGCGAGAATTTCGATCTTGGTGCCACCCAGGTCAATGCCGAGGCGTAGTGGTGTGCGCATAGTTAACCTTAAGTTACAGAAAGCCGAGCCGATATCCGGTATATCAGAGTGCCTGAATCGACTGGTACTCTGCGAACCCAGTCACGAAACGCGCTTGCCGTCAGGCAAGCCGGGTCGCGGCAGGCGTTGAGGACGGAAGGGCTGCCGCCTGGATCGAGCCGTCGAGTCGCAAAACAATAATGAGAACGGGAGACGTCCTGTGAAGACCGTGCTGTATCCGGCCATCGCGCTGATGAACCGCCTGAGTTTCGGTATGAAGTTCAGTCTGATCAGCGTCTTGTTCTTCCTGCCCATGCTGATCACCAACTTCTATTTGGTGCGTGACTCGTATCGTCAGGTAACCAGCACCCACACCGAATTGGAGAGCCTGGGCCTGATCGGCGCCAGCCTCGAGCTGCGGCGTGACCTGGAGACGCTCAGCGACCTGGCGCAGATCAATGCCATCATCGGCCAATCGGGGCAGGCGGGCGACCTGGAGACGCGGGTCAAGACGCTGGAAAGCCGTCTGGCCGAGCGGCTGAACGGTTTGCAACCGGTGCTCACCGAGGCCGAGCAGGTGGCCGAATTCAATGCCAAGCGCGACGAGATGCTGACGGCGCTGCAGAGCGCCAGGGCCGCGGAAACGTCCCTGCAAAGCAAGGCGGCCATCGTCGAGAAGCTGTTGGGCGATGCGCAGGTCTTCATCAAGTTCGTGTCCGGCCAGGCCGGCCTCAGCCAGGACCGCCAGCGCGAGGTACGTCAGGTAGCCGAGCTGGTGACCACCATGACGCCGGTGGTTACCGGCACCATCGCCAAGGGCCGTGCGGTTGGCGCCTATTCGCTGGGCCAGGGCTTTCTCAACTCGGCCGCCAGCAATCAGCTGGACGACCTGTTGCTGCAACTGGAAAAACTGCACGCCGAATATGGCGTGGTCCTCAGCGACGTGGTGGAGAGCAGCCCGGCGGCACGGACGGCCATGGGGGCGCAGGCCGCCGCCAGTCGCGAGACGCTGAAGGAGGCCGCGCAGCTCTTCGAAGACCAGGTGATCATCGCCGATACCCTGGATACCCCCTGGCAACAGTTCTATGACCGCGCCAGCGAATCCATCGACAAGACCTACCAGCTCAACGACGCTGCGCTGGCGTTCCTCGACAGCGAGCTGCAGGTAAGGCTGGAGGAGAATCGCACGCAGACCGTACTGCTGGTGGTCGCGCTGGTGGTGACTTTCCTGCTGATCGTCTATCTCTACGGCGGCTTCTACGTGTCGACCCGCAGTACGTTGAAGAGCCTGGGGCAGGTCCTGAACCAGGTGGCCGCCGGCGACATGACGGTGAGCTTCCATGCCCAGAGTCGCGACGAGCTGGGCGAACTGGGGCAGGTGTTCAACGCCACCGTGGTGAAGATCCACGATCTCATCGAACTGGTGGGGCAGACCGTCACCGAGGTGGAGCGCCAGGCAGACCGGGTGGAAGTGGTGTCGGGCGAGAGCAACCAGTCGGTGGCCAGCCAGCGCAGCCAGATCGAACTGGTGGCGACGGCGATGAACCAGATGTCCGCCACTGCCCAGGAGGTGGCCAGCAGCGCCGCCGCGGCGGTGGGCAGTGCACAGAGCGTCAACCAGGAAACGGTCAGTGGCCGGGCGTTGGTCGAGTCCCAGGTCGGCAGCATCCAGCGCCTGGCGGGCGAGATCGAACAGTCGGTGACAGTGATCAATCAGTTGGCCAACGACAGCAAGGCCATCAGCCAGGTGCTGGACGTGATCAAGGGCATTGCCGAGCAGACCAACCTGCTGGCCCTGAACGCCGCCATCGAAGCGGCTCGTGCTGGCGAGCAGGGGCGCGGTTTCGCGGTGGTGGCCGACGAAGTGCGCAACCTGGCCAAGCGTACCCAGCAATCCACCGAGGAGATCGAGCAGATGATCTCCAAGCTGCAGGGCGGGGTCGGTGCGGCGGTGAAGGCGATGCACACCAGCCATCAGATGGCCGACGGCACGGTCAGCCAGTCCGCCCAGGTGCAGCAGGCGCTGGAGAACATTCTCGGCGCGGTGGGCATGATCGTCGACCAGAACCAGCAGATCGCCACGGCAGCCGAGGAACAGACGGCGGTGGCCCACGATATCGACCAGAACATCGTCGAGATCAACCGCGCTGGCGAGCGCACCGCCGAGGGGGCCAACCAGACCGAGCGGGCCAGCCGCGAGCTGTCCGAGTTGGTGGTGCGACTCAAGCAATTGATCGGCGCGTTCCGCGTCTGATCGTCTTGTGCGGGCGTTTCCGGCGCCCGCCGTTCTCCTGAATCGACTGCGCGGCAGCCTGGCGTACGGAGCCTAGCGCCAGCCGAACAGCTCACGGGCATTGCGAGTGCTGGCTTCGGCCAGTTGCTCGCTGCTGATACCCATCCATTGCGCCAGGGCAGCGCAGATCTCCGGCAGGTGCGCCGGGCTGTTACGCTGGTCGGGGTACATGGCTGGGGCCATGTCGGGGGCGTCGGTTTCCAGTACCACCGCATCCAGCGGCAGCTTCGCGATCACCCGGTGCATGCGCCTGGCCTGCGGCCAGGTGGCAGCGCCGCCCAGGCCCAGCTTGAAACCGAGCCTGAGGTATTCCCGCGCTTCCTCCCAGCTACCGGAAAACGCATGCACGATGCCGCCACGCGTCGGTTTGTAGCGCTTCAGTGTGGCGACGGTCTGGGCGTGGGCGCGCCGCACGTGCAGCAGCGCGGGTAGCTCGAAGTCGACGGCGAGTTTCAACTGCGCTTCGAACAGCGGTTGCTGGCCCTCGCGATCGAGGTCTTCCAGGTAGTAATCGAGGCCGAATTCGCCGACGGCGCAGAGCTTTGGGTGGCCGGCCAGACGCTCCAGCCAGTCGCGCAGCGCCGCCAGGTCCTGCGGCTGGTGCTGCGGCAGGTAGACCGGGTGCAGACCGAGCGCGGCATGCACTGCCGGCTCGGCACAGGCCAGATCCCACACGCGCTGCCAGTTGCTGTTGTCGACACCGAGCACGACGACGCGCTCGATTCCGTGCGCCCGGCAGCTGTCGAGGATTTCGCGGCGGTCGCCGTCGAAGTCCGGGAAATCCAGGTGGGTATGGGTATCGATCAGCATGCCGGGCCGTTGGCCGGGGTTCCTTCGACGCAGAGGCGCTCGTGATGCTGCTCGATGCGCGGCGACTTGTCGCGCAGGCTGCTGGTGAAGCTGGCGACGAATTTCTGCACCTGCGCTTCCTCGTCGAAGCGCTTGGCGCGCTCCAGGCTGCCGGTGTAGCTGCCGTTGCTGGCGGCGTAGCAGGTCGGGTTGTTCGAGCAGGTCAGGGCGACGACCCAGTAGGGGCTGTTGATCATCACTCCGGCTTGGGCTGAGCTGGCGCAGGCGAACAGCAGGGCGGCGGTCAGTGTCTTGAGCATGGCTCAGGTCCTTAATCGGTATGCGCACGGGGTCGCAGATTGTCGTGTTGGTGGTACCCGGTAACCGTTCTGTCAACTCGGCGGGTTACACCGGTGCCCAGGCTATCGGTGCGCACGCATGGCAGCAATACGGAAGTTGTGCAGAGCAGATTGCTCGCGGCGCGGTCTATGTCCGGTCACGCCTGTTTTTGGACATCGCCGCCGGGGATTCGTCAGCCGGCCTGCTAAGGAGCATTTCATGCGCAATCGTTTACTGGGCCGGCATCGTCTGGCTGCGCTGGTGTTGGCTGCGGTGGCGTCTGCCGCTGTGCCTGCACACGCCGATCTGTTGATTTCCGAATACCTGGAAGGCAGCGGCAACAACAAGGCCGTCGAGTTCTACAACGGCTCGAACGCGCCGCTGGACCTGGCCGGTTACCGCCTGGAGTTTTACTTCAACGGCTCGGCCTCGGCCGGGCTGAGCATCGCCTTGAACGGCCAGGTGGCTGCCAACGATGTGTTCGTGCTGGCCAATGCCGCCGCCGAACCGGCTCTGCTGGCGCTCGCCGATCAGCGCAGTGGCGGTGGCTGGTTCAATGGCAACGATGCACTGGTGCTGCGCGACCCGGCCGGCCAGGTGCTCGATAGCCTCGGCCAGGTCGGCGTCGATCCCGGCGCGGCCTGGGGTACCGGCGACAATCAGACCCTTGACCGCACCCTGGTGCGGCAGGCGGCGGTCGGTGTAGGTGACCGCATCCTCGACGATGCCTTCGACCCGGCTCTGGAATGGCTGGCCTATCCCCGCGATACCTTCAGCCACCTCGGCCGGCATGGCGGGACGCCGCCGGACAACGGCGCCGGTCGCAAGGCGATTCATGAAATCCAGGGCGCCGCGGCCAGCAGCCCGCTCGTGGGGCAGACGGTGACCGTCGAGGCTGTGGTGGTCGGCGACTTTCAGGGCAACGATGCCTTGCGCGGTTTCTACCTGCAGGAGAGCGACGATGCCGTCGACGGCGACCCGCTGACCTCCGAAGGGCTGTTCGTCTATGACGGCGGCAGCGGCCCCGACGTCAGCGTCGGCGACCGGGTGCGGGTGACCGGCGAGGTGCGCGAATTCAACGGCCTGACCGAGCTGGCCGGGCCGTTGCAGGTCACCCTGCTGGCCAGCGACCAGCCCCTGCCGGGCATGACCCTGCTGGCCCTGCCGCTGCCCGGCCCCGACTACCTGGAGCGCTACGAGGGCATGCGCGTGTTCCTGCCGCAGGAGTTGACGGTGAGCGAGGTCTACAACCTCGGTCGCTATGGCGAGGTGACACTGTCGTCCGGCGGGCGGCTGATGACGCCGACCAACGTGGTGGCGCCCGGCGACGAGGCCCGCGCCATGCAGGCGGCGAACGATCTCAACCGCATCCTGCTGGACGACGGCCGCAGCGCGCAGAATCCCGACCCGATCCGCTATCCGGCGCCGGAGCTGAGTGCGGTCAACAGCCTGCGAGTGGGCGACCAGGTCACCGGTGTCAGCGGCGTGCTGGATTACTCCGCCGGCAAGTATCGCGTGCAACCGCTGGAGACGCCGACCTTCGTGACCGCCAATCCGCGCCCGGCCGAGCCGCAGGGGCTGGAGGGCGAAATCCGCGTGGCCAGCTTCAACGTGCTCAACTACTTCAATGGCGATGGCCAGGGCGGCGGCTTCCCCACGTCGCGCGGGGCTGACAGCCTGGAAGAGTTCCAGCGCCAGCGCGCCAAGCTGATCGCCGCGATTCTCGCCGCGAAGGCTGACGTGGTCGGGTTGATGGAGATCGAGAACGACGGCTATGGCGAGCACAGCGCCATCGTAGACCTGGTGAACGGGCTCAATGCCGGGTTGCCTCGCGGCCAGCGCTACAACTTCGTCAATCCGGGCGTGGAGCGCCTGGGCCGCGACGAGATTGCCGTCGGCCTGATCTATCGGCGTGACCGCATCCTGCCGCACAAGGCAGCGAAGATTCTCGACAGCAGCGTCGATCCGCGCTTCGACGACAGCAAGAACCGGCCGGCGCTGGCGCAGACATTCCGCCAGCGCGTCGGCGGCCAGCGGTTCACCGTGGCGGTCAACCACCTCAAGTCGAAGGGCTCCGCGTGCGGTGCCGGCGATCCGGATACCGGCGACGGCCAGGGCAATTGCAACCTGACGCGGGCGTTTGCCGCCCAGGCTCTGGTCGAGTGGCTGGCCGGTGACCCGACCCGTTCGAAGGATCCGGACATGCTGATCATCGGCGACCTCAACGCCTACGCCCAGGAAGACCCGGTGAGCCTGATCCGCGCCGCCGACTATGTCGATCTGGTCGCTCGCCACCTCGGCAAGGGCCATGGCTACTCCTACGTGTTCGGCGGCCAGTCCGGCTATCTCGACCATGCCCTGGCCAGCCCCAGCCTGGCGTCGCAGGTGCGTGGCGTGGTGGAGTGGCACATCAATGCCGACGAGCCGCACGTGCTGGACTACAACCTGGAGTTCAAGAGCGAACGGCAGCGCTCGCTGCTCTACAGCGCCGAGCCGTTCCGGGCGTCCGACCACGATCCGGTGGTCGTCGGCATCGACCTGAAGTAGCCCGATCCACTACCTGCGCCGCCCGGTCTGTCCGGGCGGTGTCGTTTTCACGGTGCCACCGCTGAACTAAGCCAGCCGCTCGGGCATCCATTGGGGACAGCCAAGCAGTTGGCGCTGCCGCACTCGGCGCGCCTGCTTGTGAGCAGTCACGCGGGCGCGGCCGGGTTGCAGCGCGCTCCAGGCCAAGGGGAAAGCGGGCATGGCAGACAGGCAGAGCACGAGACCTCTCACGATCACCCTGACCGGCGCGGTGGTGCTGGTGCTGGCACTGGCGCTGGCCTGCGGCGGTACCTATCTGGTGGCCCTGGGCGGTTCCTGGTACTACCTGCTGGCGGGGCTTGGCTTGCTGTTGGTCGGTGGCCTGATCCTGGCGCAGCGCCGGGCCGCGCTCTGGCTGTATACCCTGTTGTTGTTGGCCTCCCTCGCCTGGACGGTGTGGGAGGTGCGCTTCGACTGGTGGCAGATGGCACCGCGCATCGACCTCTGGTGCGTGCTCGGCGCCTGGCTGCTATTGCCGTTCATCGACCGGCGCATCGGTGTGGTCCGACGCTGGCGCGATGGTGCCAGTGCAGCGCTCGCCGCCAGCCTGCTGCTCGCCGCGCTGATGGCCGGCTACTCATGGACGCAGGACTACTCGCGCCTCCATGGTCGGTTCAGCGACGCGCAGATGGCGGGGGGCGCCCTCGCTGCGGCGGCCGTGCGCTCGGCCAATGAGTGGACCGCCTATGGCGGTTCGGATCGGGGCGACCGCTATTCGGCGGCCGATCGCATCACCCCGCAGAACGTCGACCGACTCGAACCCGCGTGGCAATACCACACCGGCGATCTGCCGGGGGAAGGCGACCCCGGCGAGTTCACCTACGAGGTGACGCCGCTGAAGGTGGGCGACTCGCTGTTCATCTGCACGCCGCACAGCATCGCCATCGCGCTGGATGCCGACAGCGGCGAGGAACGATGGCGCTTCGACCCGGCGATCAACCGCGATGCCGAGTACTACCAGCACATGACCTGCCGCGGCCTGGCCTACCACGATGCCGGCGCCTATGCGCGCACCGAGCCGGCGTCGCCCCTCGACCGGCGCTGTGCGCGGAGGATTTTGCTGCCCACCAACGACGCCACCCTGTATGCACTGGATGCCGACGATGGCCGGCCCTGCGAGGACTTCGGCGAGGGTGGCAGGGTCGATCTGAAGATCGGGCTTGGCGAGGGCGCGCTGGGCGTCTACCTGCCCACGTCGCCGCCGGTGGTCACGGAGAAGCTGGTGATCGTCGGCGGCTCGGTCACCGACAACGGCGCCGTCGACTCGCCCGGCGGGGTGATCCGCGCCTACGACGTGCGCAACGGCGCGCTGGTGTGGAACTGGGACCCCGGCAGGCCGCAGGCCACCGAGCCGCTGCCGCCCGGTGAAACCTATGTGCGCAGCATGCCCAACTCCTGGACCGTCGCTACCGCCGACGAGGCGCTGGGGCTGGTCTACATTCCCACCGGCAATCAGACGCCGGACCAGTGGGCGGTGCCGCGCGGCCCGGAGGCCGAGCGCTTCACCGACACCCTGGTGGCGCTCGACCTGGACACCGGCCAGGTGCGCTGGGAATTCCAGACCGTGCACCACGACCTGTGGGACCGCGACCTGCCCGCGCAACCGACCCTGGTCGATCTCGACCGACCGCAAGGGCGATTGCCGGCGATCATCCAGCCGACCAAGCGCGGCGATCTCTATGTGCTGGACCGGCGCACCGGCGAGCCCATCGTGCCGGTCACCGAGCAGGCCGTGCCCCAGGGCGCGGTCGAGGGCGACTACACCGCGCCGACTCAGCCGGCCTCGGCGCTCAGCTATGCGCCCGCGGAGCCGCTGCGCGAGCGTGATATGTGGGGCGGCACGCCGCTGGACCAGCTGATGTGCCGCATCCAGTTCCACCGGCTGCGCTACGAGGGCGATTTCACCCCGCCTTCCACCCAGGGCTCGCTGATCTACCCGGGCAACGTCGGCACCTTCAACTGGCCCTCGGTGGCGGTCGATCCGGATCGCCAATTGCTGTTCGGCGCGCCCAACTACCTGGCCTTCGTCTCCACGCTGGTCCGGCGCAGCGAGGTGCCGGAGCAGGCCCGCCAGGGCGGGGGAGAACTGGGCCTGCAACCGAATCTCGGCGCACCGTACATGGTCAGCCTCAAGCCGTTCCTGTCGCCGCTCGGCTTGCCGTGCCAGGCGCCGCCGTGGGGCTTCGTCACCGCGGTCGACCTGCATCGCATGGCGCCGGTGTGGATGCACAAGAACGGCACCAGCCGCGACAGCGCGCCACTGGGGATTCCGCTCCCCGTCGGCGTGCCGGCGCTCGGTGGGCCGCTGTTGACGGCGGGCGGCGTGGCGTTTCTCAGCGGGACCCTGGACTACTACCTGCGCGCCTACGATGTGAGCACCGGCGAGGAGCTGTGGAAGGGCAGGCTGCCCGCGGGCGGCCAGGCCACCCCGATCAGCTATGTGTCGGAGCGAACCGGCAGGCAGTACGTGGTGGTGATGGCCGGCGGGCACGGCTCGTTCGGCACGCGCATCGGCGACACGCTGACGGCCTGGGTACTGAAGGATTAGTCAGCGCGATCCGCCGGGAGGGTTTCACTCGGGCTTGTCGCGGGTGCGCGTCTGCGGCCAGTGCGCCAATATCTGCTCGGCGAGGGCGCGGTACAGCGGCGTCGGTGAGATGCGTGCGGACAGGCTGCTGGCCAGCAGGCTGGCGGCGAGGATCGGCAGCGCCATGTCCTGGCTGTGGGATAGCTCGATGGTGATTACGGTGGCGGTCAGCGGGGTGCGGGTGACGCCGGCTAGGTAGGCGGCCATGCCCAGCAGGCCGGCGGTTTGCAGGGTGATGCCCGGAATCCAGTCGGTGAGCCAGGGTGCGATGCCGGCGCCTACCGCCAGCGACGGCGAAAAGAGGCCGCCGGGAATACCGGCCAGGTAGGACACCACGTTGGCGAGGAACTTCCAGAGCAGGAACAGGCCATCGGTTTGCGGCTGGCCTTCGAGCAGGGCACGGGTCTCGGCATAGCCGGTGCCGAACACGTGCTGGCCCGAGACCAGCCCGAGCAGCGCCAGGAGCAGGCCGCAGGCGGTGGCAAACAGTACCGGCCGGCGCTCTCGCCAGGCGCCGAGCAGCGCCAGCGGGCCGCGCCGGGCCGGCAGTACCAGGCGGCAATAGAGCCCGCCGAGCACGCCGCCGAACAGCCCGCAGGCCAGCACCGCGAGCCAGGCTTCGCTCAGGGGCAGGTCCGCGCTGAGCTGGCCGAAGTAGCTGTAGTGGCCCATCAGGCCCAGGGTCACCATGCCGCCGATCAGCACCGCCATCAGGATCAGGCCGTTGAAGCTCTGTTCCATGCGCGAACTCAGTTCCTCGATGGCGAAGACCACGCCGGCCAGCGGCGTGTTGAAGGCCGCCGCGATGCCGGCGGCGCCGCCCGCGAGGATCAGCCCGGAGAGGGCATGGCGGCCGTGCAGGCCGAGGCGCCGGCCGAAGCTGAACATCACCGCCGCGCCGACATGCACCGTCGGCCCCTCGCGCCCGACCGATGCGCCGCAGAGCAGGGCGAGCACGGTCAGCAGCATCTTCGCCATGGCGATGGGCAGGGCCAGCAGACGCTGGCGCAACTGGCTGGAGGGCAGCTCCAGGCAGGCGATCACCTGCGGGATGCCGCTGCCCTTGGCTTCCTTCAGGTAGCCCTGGGTGAGCCAGGCGAGCAGCGCGAAGCCGGCCGGGGTGACCAGCCAGGGCCAGTAGGCGTTCTGTGCCAGGAGCCACTCGAAGCATTCGTACGCATGGTCGGCGAGCCAGGCGAAGGCCAGTGCGCTGAGGCCGACGAGCAGGGCGCCGAGCCAGAAGGCGGCTCGCTGGCGCAGGGCCCGCAGGCGACGGCGGCGTTCCCGCAGGCGTTGGGTCTTGGAAGGCGTTGACGTCTGGGGCATGGGCTCGGCGTGGGCGGTTCCTGACGGCCTAGTGTAACCGCTACGCGGTGGTCGGCCGTCAGGCCCGTGCACGCGGGCTCAGTGGTGTTCGCGGGTGGCGCGGAATTTCACGTCCGGCCAGCGCTCTTCCATCAGGCTCAGGTTGACCCGGGTCGGTGCCAGGTAGGTCAAGTGGCCGCCGCCGTCGATGGCCAGGTTCTCGTAGGCCTTGTCCTTGAATTCCTTTAGCTTTTTCTCGTCCGCGCAATCGATCCAGCGGGCCGACCAGACGTTGATCGCCTCGTAGGCACATTCCACCTTGTATTCCTCCTTCAGGCGGCTGGCGACCACGTCGAACTGCAGCACGCCCACCGCGCCGAGGATGATGTCGTTGTTGCGCTCGGGGAAGAACACCTGGGTCGCGCCTTCCTCGGCCAGCTCCTGCAGGCCCTGGCGCAGCTGCTTGGATTTCAGCGGGTCCTTCAGGCGCACGCGGCGGAACAACTCCGGAGCAAAGTGCGGGATGCCGGTAAAGCCCAGCGCCTCGCCTTCGGTGAAGGTGTCGCCGATCTGGATGGTGCCGTGGTTGTGCAGGCCGATGATGTCGCCGGCCCAGGCTTCTTCCAGCATCTCGCGTTCGCTGGAGAAGAAGGTCAGGGCGTCGGCGATCTTCAGGTCCTTCTTGATGCGCACGTGGCGCATCTTCATGCCCTTCTCGTACTTGCCCGAGCAGATGCGCATGAAGGCGATGCGGTCGCGGTGTTTCGGGTCCATGTTCGCCTGGATCTTGAACACGAAGCCGGTGAATTTCTCTTCGGTCGGTTCCACCACGCGTTCGTTGGCTGCGCGCGGCAGCGGGCGCGGGGCCCAGTCGACGATGGCGTCGAGCACCTGGTCGACGCCGAAGTTGCCCAGCGCGGTGCCGAAGAACACCGGGGTCATCTCGCCGCGCAGGAAGGCGTCCTGGTCGAATTCGTGGCAGGCGCCCTGGACCAGCTCCAGCTGTTCGAGGAAGTCGTCGTACATGTCGCCGAGGTGGTCGCGGGCTTCCGGCGAGTCGAGCTTGGCGATGATCTTGGTCTCGATGCGCTCGTGGCCATGGCCCGGCTGGTAGACGACGATCTTGTCCTCGGCGAGGTGATAGACGCCCTTGAAGTCCTTGTAGCAGCCGATCGGCCAGGTGATGGGCGCGGCCTTGATCTTCAGCACCGCCTCGATCTCGTCGAGCAGTTCGATGGGGTCGCGGATGTCGCGGTCGAGCTTGTTGACGAAGCTGACGATGGGCGTGTCGCGCAGTCGGCAGACTTCCATCAGGGCGATGGTGCGCGGCTCCACGCCCTTGCCGCCGTCGAGCACCATCAGTGCGCTGTCCACCGCGGTCAGGGTGCGGTAGGTGTCTTCCGAGAAGTCTTCGTGGCCGGGGGTGTCGAGCAGGTTGACCATGTGCTCGCGGTAGGGGAACTGCATCACCGAGGTGGTGATGGAGATGCCACGCTGCTTTTCCATCTCCATCCAGTCGGAGGTGGCGTGGCGGTCGGATTTGCGCGACTTCACGGTGCCGGCGACGGCGATCGCCTTGCCCATCAGCAGCAGCTTCTCGGTGATGGTGGTCTTGCCCGCATCGGGGTGGGAAATGATGGCGAAGGTACGGCGCTTGGCGACTTCGGCGGCCTGGGTGGTCATGGTCATTGCCTGCTGCGAATCGGGACGGCGGGGCATCGGCCCCGAAAAGGGGCGAGATTATACCGGCAAACCGAGCGCAGCAGGCAGGCCGGGTGTCAGGGGCGCAGGAACACGACGGGCATGGCCGGGTCTGCTTAGAAGAGTGGAAGGGGCCTGGTTTGTGCAGCATTCCGGACGTTTTGTTGAGGAAAAAAAACGAACGGGCGGTCGCAGGAAAAAGCACGGACGCCCAGGTGTTTTTTTGATTGATATCGAGGACCGCTGGTCCTAAAGTTCGCGCCCGAACGTCCATGCTGGAAACGATCCATCCGGCTCAAGTACTGACGACGAGAGATCGCCGAAACCGGCGTTACTCGGCGACATGCCTTGGGAAGTAGGCGAACCAAAGTGGGGAAACGGATTAGGCGTTCACTCTCACCCCTTCTATCCTTTCGTTTGTTGTTCCCATGGAGCCCCGAGCATGTCGACTCAGATCGAAGACTATTTCGCTCGCGATACCTTTCAGCGCATGAAAGCGTTCGCCGACCAGCATGAAACGCCCTTCGTGGTCATCGACAAGAAGACCATCTCCGACGCCTACGACCAGCTGGGCACCTGCTTTCCCTTCGCCAAGATCTATTACGCGGTGAAGGCCAACCCGGCGGTGGAAATCATCGACCTGCTCAAGGCCAAGGGCTCCAGCTTCGACATCGCTTCGATCTACGAACTGGACAAGGTGATGAACCAGGGCATCGGCCCGGAGCGCATCAGCTACGGCAACACCATCAAGAAGTCCAAGGACATCCGCTATTTCTTCGAGAAGGGCGTGCGCCTGTTCGCCACCGACTCGGAGGCCGACCTGCGCAACATCGCCAAGGCCGCGCCGGGCTCGAAGGTCTACGTGCGCATCCTCACCGAGGGCTCGACCACCGCCGACTGGCCACTGTCGCGCAAGTTCGGCTGCCAGACCGACATGGCCATGGACCTGCTGATCCTCGCTCGCCAGCTGGGCCTGGAGCCCTACGGCATCTCCTTCCACGTCGGTTCGCAGCAGCGCGATATCGGCGTATGGGATGCGGCCATCGCCAAGGTCAAGGTGATCTTCGAACGCCTCAAGGAAGAGGACGGCATCGTGCTGAAGATGATCAACATGGGCGGCGGCTTCCCGGCCAACTACATCACCAAGACCAACAGCCTGGAAACCTACGCCGAGGAAATCATCCGCTTCCTCAAGGACGACTTCGGCGACGACCTGCCGGAAATCATCCTTGAGCCGGGCCGTTCGCTGATCGCCAACGCCGGCATCCTGGTCAGCGAAGTGGTGCTGGTGTCGCGCAAGTCGCGCACCGCCGTCGAGCGCTGGGTCTATACCGACGTGGGCAAGTTCTCCGGCCTGGTGGAAACCATGGACGAAGCCATCAAGTTCCCCATCTGGACCGAGAAGAAGGGTGAGATGGAAGAGGTGGTGATCGCCGGCCCGACCTGCGACAGCGCCGACATCATGTACGAGAACTACAAGTACGGCCTACCGCTGAACCTGGCCATCGGCGACCGCCTCTACTGGCTGTCCACCGGTGCCTACACCACCAGCTACAGCGCAGTGGAATTCAACGGTTTCCCGCCGCTGAAGGCCTTCTATATCTGATCGCGTCCCGGCTGAGCCGAAGCCCCGCCATCCGGCGGGGCTTTGCTTTTTCTGGCGCCATGAAAATGGCTGTGTGACCGAGTTCCACCGGGAAGTGTAAAGAAACCGTAAAGACGCAAATTCCAGTTGATTGATAATTGTTCCTAAATAGAATCACGCCTCATTTCCCTGGGCGAGTGATTCTCATGAGTAAGCGCAGCAAGGTTGTTCCGCAGCGTCGTCTGCTGGCTTCGGCAATCGGTTTGGCAGCCGCCTCCCTGGCTCAAAACGGCCTGGCGGCGGCCGACAGCAAGACCGCGCAGCCACCGGTCGAGCTGAACAGCATGACCGCCACCGGCGAGCAGACCAAGGGCTACAAGGTCGACAAGGCGTCTTCGCCGAAGTACACCGCGCCGCTGCTGGACACGCCGCAAACCGTCACGGTGGTGCCCGCCGCCGTGATCCAGGAGCAGAATGCCCTGAGCCTGCGCCAGGTGTTGTCCAACGTCTCCGGCATCACCTTCGGTGCCGGCGAAGGTGGCGCCTATGGTGACAGCATCAATATCCGCGGCTTCAGCGCCACCAACAACCTGATGGTCGACGGCCTGCGCGACAGCGCCAACATGACCCGCTCGGACATGTTCAACCTGGAGCAGGTGGAAGTGGTCAAGGGGCCCAGCTCGGTGTATGCCGGCGCCGGTGCCACCGCCGGCTCGATCAATATGGTCAGCAAGACGCCGCACCTGCGGGCCCGCAATACCTTGCAGGCCGGCATCGGCACCGACGGCTATCACCGCCTGGCGGCCGATCTCAACCAGCCGCTGGATGGCATCGAGGGGGCGGCTTTCCGTCTCAACCTGATGGCCCATGAGAACGACGTGGCCGGCCGCGACCAGATCGATTACGAGCGCTGGGGCATCGCGCCGTCGATTGCCTTCGGCCTCGGCACGCCGACCCGCCTGACGCTGAGCTACCTGCACCAGTCCGACCAGAACCTGCCGGAATACGGTCTGCCGGCCATCGACGGCAAGGTACTGCCGGGCGTCGACCGCGACGATTACTTCGGCTTCCGCAATATCGACACCGAAGAGGTCGATGTGGACACCTTCACGCTGAAGGTCGAGCACGACTTCAACGACCTGCTCAGCCTCAGCAGCCTGACCCGCTACAGCGAGGTGGATAACCGCACCGTGACCACCCGCAGCTACGTGCAGACTGCCGGTGTCCCCGCAGGCCAGTACAAATATCGCACCGGCAGCGGGCGCGGCCGCGACACCACCACCAAGCTGGCGATCAACCAGACCAATCTGAACTGGAACTTTGCCACCGGCTTCATCGAGCACAACCTGGTGACCGGTTTCGAGGTTTCCCGCGAAACCATCGACCGCACCAACTTCGACAACAACCTGAATCTGGCCCAGGTCTACGACCTGGACAACCCGCCTGGCTACTACCGCGGCCCGCGCAATCGCACAGACCTGAGCACGCTCGATGCCCAACTGACCGATCATGCGCTCTATGCCTTCGATACCCTGTCGTTCGGCGACCACTGGGACCTGAGCCTGGGCCTGCGCTGGGAGCGTTACGAGGGCGAGAACGATACCCACACCTTCGCCGGCAATACCCGCGTTCAACTGGAGTCCTCCGATGAGATGGTCAGCGGCCGCATCGGTCTGGCCTATAAGCCGGTGGAGAATGGCACCATCTATGTGGCCTGGGGGAACTCCTACAACCCGTCGGCGCAGCAATTGGCGACCACCGGCACCGGCCTGAACGCCGGGAACGAGGACCTCGATCCGGAAGAGAACGAGACCTGGGAGCTGGGCACCAAGTGGGAGCTGCTGGACCAGCGCCTGGCGGTGAACGCAGCGGTGTTCCGGGTAGAAAAGTCCAACGCCAGGGTGCAGCTGGATGACGGCAGCTACGACCTGCAAGGCAAACAGCGCGTCGAGGGCTTCGAACTGGGGCTCTCGGGCAAGCTCACCGACAAGTGGGAGGCCTTTGCCACCTATACCCGATTGAGCAGCGAGATCATCGAGTCTCCCGGCAAGGACTGGGTGCAGGAAGGGCAGGCGCTGGCCAATACGCCCCCGCATTCCTTCAGCCTGTGGACCACGTACCAGCTGCCGGCCGATATCCAATTGGGCTATGGCGCGCAATTCGTGGATCGGCGCAACGTTGCTGCCGCGGGCCAGGCCAAGATACCGGCCTACTGGGTGCATGGCGCCATGCTCAGCTACCAGGTCAACAAGGAGCTGGGGCTGCAGTTGAACGTCAATAACCTGTTCGACAAGGAATACTACGACCGGGTGCGCACCAATGTCGGTACCGACGCGACCTCCGGCGGCTTGATTCCCGGTGACGGTCGCTCCGCCACCCTGACCGCCAGCTACACGTTCTAACCCGCCAGAGCCGCGTTAGCGAAGCCCCGCCGATCCGGCGGGGCTTCGCTGCGTCAGGAGAACACGCCGATGATGCTACGCATCCCCCAGGTATTGACCGCCGAGCAGGTTGCCGACTGCCGCCGGCTGCTACAACAGGCGCAGTGGATCGACGGCAAGGCCACGGCCGGCTTCCAGTCCGCCATGGCCAAGGACAACCTGCAGCTGCCGGAGGATTCGCCCGAGGCACAGCAGATGGGCGAGCTGATTATCCAGGCCCTCGGCCGCCACCCACTGTTCGTTTCGGCCGCGTTGCCGGCCCGGGTGTACCCACCGTTGTTCAATTGCTACCAGGGCGGGCAGTCGTTCGGGCTGCATGTGGACAATGCCATGCGCCAGCCGCGCGGCGGCGATTATCTGCGCACCGATCTGTCAGCCACGCTGTTCTTCACCAATCCGGACGAGTACGACGGCGGCGAACTGGTGGTGGAGGACACCTATGGTGCCCACAACGTCAAGCTGCCGGCCGGCGATCTGATCCTCTATCCCTCCACCAGCCTGCACCGGGTCAATCCGGTGACCCGCGGGGCGCGGGTCTGCTCGTTCTTCTGGATCCAGAGCATGGTGCGCGACGACGGCCAGCGCACACTGCTGTTCGACCTGGACAGCAGCATCCAGCAGATCAACCGCGAGCTGGGGCCCGGCCACGCCAGCAGCGTGCAGCTCACCGGCGTCTATCACAACCTGCTGCGCCGCTGGGCCAACCCATGAAGCGCCGGGCGGCAGGCGCCACGCGCTGCCGGTCGCGCTCGATAGATCCATTTCCCGTTTGACGGGCCAACCGGCCCGCCGCTTCCAGGTGATTCGCTGTGCTGAAGAAAATCCTGTTCCAGTTGCACTGGCTGTTCGGCATCAGCGCCGGCCTGGTGTTGGCGCTGATGGGCGTGACCGGCGCTGCCTACTCCTTCCAGGACGAGATCCTGCGCCTGCTCAACCCCGAGGTACTCAGGGTCGAGGTACGCGACAGCGGCGTGTTGCCGCCCGCCGAGCTGGTACGCCGGATAGAGGCCGCGCAGGATAAGACGGTCGTCGGGCTGTGGGTGGAACTGCGCTCCGACCGTGCCTCGCGGGTGACCTTCAGCCCTGCGCCCGGAGAGCGGCGCGGGCCGATGCGCTACTTCGACCCCTATACCGGCGAGCTGCATGGCGAAGTGCGCGGCCAGGGTTTTTTCCAGTTGACGCTGCAACTGCATCGCTTTCTCGCCATGGGCGATTTCGGCAAGCAGATCACCGCCGCCTGTACGCTGGTCTTGGTCTTCTTCTGCCTGTCCGGCCTGTACCTGCGCTGTCCCCGACAGATGGCCAACTGGCGCGCCTGGCTGACACTGGACTGGGCGAAGAAAGGCCGCGCCTTCAACTGGGACCTGCACGCAGTGGC
The DNA here is from genome assembly GCF_057128665.1 of Zestomonas ipomoeae. Taxonomy (NCBI): domain Bacteria; kingdom Pseudomonadati; phylum Pseudomonadota; class Gammaproteobacteria; order Pseudomonadales; family Pseudomonadaceae; genus Zestomonas; species Zestomonas ipomoeae. The sequence goes on along the minus strand of NZ_JBSKHQ010000007.1, from coordinate 166,440 downwards.
CGGCACCTGGTGCCTGGCGTTCTATCTGCTGGCGGCGCTGACCGGGCTCTACTGGTCCTACGACTGGTATCGCGAAGGCGCCTCCCGGTTGCTCGGCGCCGGGCCGTTGGAGCAGCGCGAGAAGCCGCAGGGGCGGCGCGGCGAGTCACCTGCGGGGGCGCCACCGGTGATCGACTATGCGGCGCTGTGGAGCAGCCTCGAGCGCGAAGCCGGCCCGCGGCTCAGCACCTACAGCCTGCTGCTGCCACCGCGGGCGGGGCAGCCGGCGAAGGTGTTCTACCTGCGGGAGGACTCGCCCCATGTGAAGGCGTTCGACCAGTTGCAGCTCGATCCGGCGAGCGGCCGGGTACTGCGCCATGAGCGTTATGCCGAGAAGCGCTTCACAGCGCAATTGTTCGCCAGCGTCTATGCCCTGCACGTGGGCGAATACTTCGGCCTGCCGGGGCGCATCCTGGTGTTGTTGGCCAGCGCCGCCATGCCGCTGTTCTTCGTCACCGGCTGGTTGCTCTATCTCGACCGCCGGCGCAAGCGTCGCGCCGCCCGCCTGGCGCGCGTCGAACTGGCGGGCGAGGGCGCAGGCGAGCCTTGGTTGATCGGCTTCGCCAGCCAGAGTGGTTTCGCCGAGCAACTGGCTTGGCAGACCGCCGGGCAACTGCAGGCCGCCGGCCTGCCGGTACAGGTGCGACCGCTGGCCCGCCTTGACGAAGCGGCCTTGCGCCAGGCACGGCGGGCGCTGTTCGTGGTCAGCACCTTCGGTGACGGCGAGGCGCCGGACAGTGCGCGCGCCTTCGAGCGCCGGGTGCTCGGCCGGGCCCTGGGCCTGGAGCAGTTGAGCTACGCCGTGCTTGCCCTCGGCGACCGCCAGTACCGGCAGTTCTGCGGCTTCGCCCAGCGTCTGAACGGCTGGCTGGCGGGGCAGGGGGCGCGCAGCCTGTTCGCCCCCATCGAGGTGGATAACGGCGAGGCTGGCGCCCTGGTCGCCTGGCGCCAGCGCCTGGCCGAACTGAGTGGCGCAGAGGCTGTCGCCGACAGCGGCTTCGCCGAATGGACGCTGGTCGGCCGCGAACGCCTTAATCCCGGCAGCCACGGCGGGCCGACCTTCCTCCTGCGGCTGCGCCCGTTGGGCGTGGCCGACTGGCAGGCCGGCGATATTCTCGAAGTGCTGCCGGAGAACGACCCGGCCTTGCCGGCGCGGGACTATTCCATCGCCTCGCTGCCCGAAGACGGCGTGCTGGAACTGATCGTGCGCCAGGAGTGCCGCGGCGACGGCAGCCTCGGCCTGGGCTCCGGCTGGCTCAGCGAACGGCTGGAGCAGGGCGGCATGCTGCTGGCGCGGGTCCGGCGCAACAGCGCCTTCCACGCCCCGGAGGACGACCGCCCGGTGATCCTGATCGGCAACGGTACCGGTCTGGCCGGCTTGCGCAGCCTCCTCAAGGCGCGCATCGCCGCCGGTCGACGGCGCAACTGGTTGATCTTCGGCGAACGCCATGCCGCCCATGACTTCTACTGTCGAGACGAACTGGACGGCTGGCGTGCCGACGGTTGGCTGGCCAACCTGGACTTGGCGTTCTCCCGCGACCAGCCGGCCAAGCGCTACGTGCAGGACCTGCTGCGCGAAGCCCCGGCGCTCGAGCCGTGGCTGGCCGAGGGTGCGGCGATCTACGTCTGCGGTAGCTTGCAGGGCATGGCCGAGGGCGTCGAACAGGTGCTGGTCGAGCGACTGGGTGCGGCGGCGGTACAGCGCTTACGCGAAGACGGACGGTACCGGCGCGACGTCTACTGAAACGCTGGCGGGAAGCCGAACTTCCCGCTGGCCGCGTGGGGCTCTAAGCTTGCCCCATGAAAAGACGAATCCTGCTCAATTGCGACATGGGTGAAAGCTTCGGGGTCTGGACCATGGGTGACGATGCCCATGCCATGCCGCTGGTGGACCAGGCCAACCTGGCCTGCGGCTTTCACGCCTCCGACCCGTTGACCATGCAGCGCACCGTGGCCATGGCCGTGCAGCACGGCGTGAGTATCGGCGCGCACCCGGCCTATCCGGACCTGGTCGGCTTCGGCCGCCGGCAGATGGCCTGCTCGCCGGAAGAGGTGTTCGCCCTGCTGCTCTACCAGCTCGGTGCCCTTGAAGCCTTCTGCCGTGCGGCCAATACCCAGGTCGACTACGTCAAGCCCCACGGCGCGCTGTACAACGACCTGCTGCGCGACGATGCATTGTTCACTGCCGTGCTCGAAGCCTGCGCCGCTTACCGCCCCGGCCTACCGCTGATGGTGCTGGCGCTGGCCGACAACGGTCGCGAGCGACGCATGGCCGAGGCCATCGGCGTGCCGCTGCTGTTCGAAGCCTTCGCCGACCGTGCCTACCAGTCCGATGGCCGCCTGGCCCCGCGACGCCTGACCGAAGCCGTGCACCGGGAGCCCGAGCGCATTCTCACCCAGGCCCTGGCCATCGCCCAGGGCGAAGCCTTTCCCGATCTCGACGGCAAGCCGCTGCAGCTGCAGGCCGACAGCCTTTGCGTGCATGGCGACAACCCCGAGTCGCTGGCCGTGCTGCGCCGGCTGCGGGCCATGCTGGACGCGTCCTGAGGCCATGCTGCGCATCGAACCGGCCGGCGCCGAGGCTTTGCTGTTGGTGCTGGCAGAGCAGCCGGACGAACAGTTGCCGGTGCGCATTGCGCTACTTGCCGAACACATCCGCCAGGCCCTCGGCGACCGCCTGACCGACCTGGTGCCGGGTTGGACCACGCTGCTGCTGCACTACGACCTGCGGCTGACCGACCACCTGCAACTGGCCACGCAACTGGCACCGTTGCTGGAAGCCTGGTTGACCGAGCCGGCGCCCGAGCACAGCGGCCGCCTGCATGAGATCCCCGTCTGGTATGCCGGCGAGGACCTGCCGGAGGTGGCGGCCGCCTGCGGGCTCGATATCGACCAGGTCATCGCCTTGCACAGCGCCGGCGAATACCGCGTCGGCGCCATCGGCTTCGCGCCCGGCTTCGCCTACCTGGGCGGGCTCGATGCGCGCCTCGCGTTGCCGCGTCTGGCCACCCCGCGCACCAGGGTGCCGGCCGGCAGCCTGGCCATCGCCGAGCGGCAGACGGCGATCTATCCACAGGCTTCCCCTGGCGGCTGGCACCTGCTGGGGCGTTGTCCCTGGCGCTTATTCGACCCGTCCGCCGAGCCACCATGCCCGTTGACCCTGGGAGACCGGGTGCGCTTCGTCATCATCGACGAGGCGACCTATCGCCGCGAAGGCGGCGTGCCATGAGTGGGCTGCGGGTGATCAAGCCGGGCGCCCTGAGCCTGTTGCAGGATGCTGGCCGGCAGGGCTGGCAACATCTCGGCGTGTCGCCGGGCGGTCCGCTGGACGCGCATGCCGCGGCCTGGGCCAATCGCCTGCTGGGCAACCGATGGGGCACGCCGCTGGTGGAGGTCGCCCTCGGTGGCGTCGAGCTGGAAAGCCAGGTCGACACCTGGGTGGCACTGTGCGGCGCGGACTTGCCCATCGAGGTGGACGGCTATCCGCGACCGGCTTGGTCGCGCTTCCCGTTGCGCAGCGGGCAACGCCTGAAACTGGGTTTCGCCCGCGGCGGCCAGCGCGCCTACCTGGCGGTGGCCGGCGGGGTTCGCGCGTCGGCGGTATTGGGCAGCGTCGCCAGCCATGGCCGCGAGGGCCTCGGCGGCCTGCATGGCGATGGTCGGCCGTTGCAGGCGGGCGATTGCCTGCCATGTACCGCCGCCGAGCGGGAACGCTGCGCCCGCGTGCCCTGGCCGTATGTGCCCGATTACCGGCAGACGCCGCTGCTGCGGGTGATCACCGGCGGCGACGCGGCGAGCTTCCATGAAGACCAGTTGCAGGCGTTCTTCGCCCAGCCCTGGCAGCTCAGCGCCCGTTCCGACCGCATGGGCGCGCGCCTGCAGGGCGAGGCGCTGCGGGTACCGGCACGCCAGTGGTCGCTGGGCATCGCCAGCGGTGCCATCCAGGTGCCGCCCGACGGCCAGCCGATCATCCTCATGGCCGACCGCCAGACCATGGGCGGCTATCCCATTCTCGGCTGGCTGCATCCGCTGGACCTGTCCCGCCTGGCCCAGCAACCGGCCCACGCCACCCTGCGTTTCACCGCCGTCAGCCTGAGCGACGCCCAGACCGAGGTGCGGGAGTTCTATCGGTTCTTCGGGCGGTAGAGGGTGGCTCAGTCTTCTAGGGACGCATGACGACCCGGTTGCTAATGTGGGAACGCGCGGATGTATTCCACCGTATGTATCTACCCTGTAGAAAATTTTTCCCATGAGGACGGCCACCGAATGAAGTTGCATGATTGTGCTGTGGCGGGTGATATCCCTGGCATGGTGTGCGAGCTGGAGTCTGGAGTGGCCGTTGATGCGCTGGACAATTCTGGCAATACGGCTCTGATGCTGGCGGCAGCGTCGCCAGATGCCGGTACGGAAGTTTTGCGCTTTCTGCTCGAACAAGGAGCGGATATATGCCATCAAGGCGGACGATGGGCGACATCGGCCCTGAGTCTGGCTGTCTGCTCCTGGGATACTGCCAAAGTTGGGCTTTTGATCGGCGCGGGTGCAGATCCGGATGGCACATTGGCGTTATCGAAAGCAGTGGCACACCCTCGGGTTTCATTGGACATGGTCGCGTTTTTGCTGACTCATGGTGCTCGACTGGAGGCGATCTATCAGCGGACCAATGGCCCCTCTCCTATGTTGGCAGCATCTAGGAATGGGCGTTTTGATGTTATCCACTTGCTGTTGAAGGCTGGTGCGGATGACCTGCGGTTGCGCTGGACGCCGCTTCTGCGGTCCGTCGCTGTGGGTACGCTGGCCGGCGTCGGAGCGTCGTTGCTGGATGAGGTCGACCTCTCGGCTCAAGATGCCTGGGGTCGTACGCCGTGGTTGCTGGCGGTGGAAGTGGGAGACATCCCAAAGGCGAAACTGGTGATGGACGCCGGTGCGGATATAACTGCGCGCGGACATTGCGGTCAACCTCCGCTGATGTATGCCGTGAAAGAAGACGTGCGCATGTTGCGTTGGTTGATTTCACTGGGAGTTGATTTGGAGAGTGCTGATGAATTTGGCAATACGGCCCTCGTCGAAGCCGTGAGTCAGGCGTGTTTGCCCGCGGCGCAGATCTTGTTGGCGGCTGGGGCGTCGATCAACTCTAGAGTTGTTGAGAGTGTCGACGATGTCGACATGGCCAGATTGCTGACGCGCCATGGTGTCAGGCTGGAGGAGTTCGAGTTTTCCATGCGCAGCCAGATCATCGGCTGCCGAGGTGACGGAATACTACGGGCGAGCGAGGCTGAATTTCACATGGCCGGACACCGCCGTTTCGGAGCTACTAATCCGGAGCGGCAAGACTTTGCCTATTGGCTAGATATGGTTGATTGCCGAGCGAGCGCGTGGGCGGCGGAGGTTGCGTTCGCCGTCCAGCAGCGTGTGGAACCCGGAAACCCAATCTGGTGCTTCGAGCGTTTTGGCTGTTCGGTTACCGCTTTGCCCGATGGACGATTTGTCGAAATCGGTGGCGAACATGAAGACTTTTACGACCCCAACTTTTGCATCTACAACGATGTAGTCGTACACGATGGTAGTGGAGGCATCCGGATATATGGCTACCCACGGGGAGTATTTCCGCCTACCGATTTTCATTCGGCTACGTTGGTGGGGGATTACATCTATATCATCGGTTGCCTCGGTTACCGAGAGGACAGGCGGCTTGGGTTCACGCCAGTCTACCGACTGCATTGCCATACGTTCGTGATTGAGCCTGTTTTTACTGAGGGAAATTGTCCAGGCTGGATTTACGAACATAAAGCGGAATTAATCGGGGATGGCGTAATACGTATCACGGGCGGAATGCAGGTTTTGGCTATTGGCGAAGCAGGTGTGCCCAATGAGCGATGCTGGCGTCTCGATCTATCGACTCAGTCCTGGTCGAAGGAAGGTATGGGGGGTATTTCCTGACCGCGCGCTCGCCAGGCTGCGTAGGTTGCGGTTGAGGGACGCAGTCCCCGAAGCCCAACGACAATGCTCTGCCGGGCCAAGGCGTTCGGCCTGGCCTCGGCTCTCCTCTGCGAGACATCGTCGCTGGGCTGCGCCGCAACCGGCCTACGCGTTGATCACCTCGGCGTGGTGGCAAGCGACCTGGCGGGCGTCGAGCAGGCGCAGTTGCGGTTCTTCGATGGCACAACGCTCGGTGGCGTAGGGGCAGCGTTTGTGGAAGGCGCAGCCGCTCGGCGGGTCGAGCGGGTTGGGCAGTTCGCCGGCGATCTTGATCTTCGGCTTGGCCGGGTCCGGGTGGATGCTCGGTGTGGCCGACAGCAGGGCCTTGGTGTAGGGATGCAGCGGGCGTTCGTAGATTAGCTCGCTGGGGCCCATTTCCGCCGGGCGGCCGAGGTACATCACCAGCACCTGGTCGGCGACGTGCTGCACCACCGAGAGGTTGTGGGAGATGAACACGTAGGCGGTGTTGAACTCTTCCTGCAGGTCCATGAACAGGTTGAGCACCTGGGCCTGGATGGACACGTCGAGCGCCGAAGTCGGCTCGTCGGCGACGACGATCTTCGGATTGAGCATCATCGCCCGAGCAATCGCGATGCGCTGGCGCTGGCCGCCGGAGAACATGTGCGGGTAGCGCTGGTAGTGCTCGGGGCGCAAGCCGACCTGCTGCATCATGTTCTGCACCTGCTCGCGGCGTTCGGCACGGGAGAGGCGGGTGTTGATCAACAGCGGTTCGGCCAACTGGTCGCCGATCTTCTGCCGCGGGTTGAGCGAGGCGTAGGGACTCTGGAAGACCATCTGCACATCGCGGCGCAATTGCTGGCGTTCGGCCTTGCTGGCGCCGGCGACTTCCTTGCCGGCGATGCGCAGCGAGCCGGAGGAGGGTTCCTCGATCAGGGTCAGCGCGCGGGCCAGGGTCGACTTGCCGCAGCCGGACTCGCCGACCACCGCCAGCGTCTTGCCGGCCTCCAGCTCGAACGACACGCCGTTCAAGGCGCGCACGGTGGCGTTGGGCTTGAACAGGCCGCGGGATATCTCGTAGTGACGGGTCAGGTCGCTGGTGCTCAGGACGGCGGACATCAAGCAACCTCCATGGACAGGTTGAGCGGGTAGAAACAGCGCACCGCGCCATTGGCGTGGGCATCCAGGCCGGGCCGGCGTTCACGGCACTGGGCCTGGGCGTAGGGGCAGCGCGGCGACAGCAGGCAGCCCTGCGGACGGTCGTAGCGACCGGGCACGATGCCTGGCAGAGTCGAGAGCCGGCGCGCGCCCTGGCTGTGCTCGGGAATCGCCGCCAGCAACGCTTCGGTGTAGGGATGGGTGGGGGCGTCGAACAGGTGCGGCACCCGGCCGACCTCCACGGCTTGGCCGGCGTACATCACGCAGACGCGCTGGGCGGTTTCCGCCACCACGGCGAGGTCGTGGGTGATCAGCACCAGGCCCATGTTCTGGTCGCGCTGCAGGTCCAGCAGCAGGTCCATGATCTGCGCCTGGATGGTCACATCGAGCGCGGTGGTCGGCTCGTCGGCGATCAGCAGCTTGGGCTCGCCGGCGATGGCCATGGCGATTGCCACGCGCTGGCTCATGCCGCCGGAAAGCTGGTGCGGGTAGGCGTCCAGGCGGCTGGCGGCGCCGGGGATTTCCACCCGTTCGAGCAGTTCCTGGGCGCGCTTGCGCGCGGCGCGGCGGTCCATGCCCAGATGCTGGCGCAGCACCTCCTCGATCTGGAAGCCGACGGTGTAGCTGGGATTCAGCGCGGTCATCGGATCCTGGAACACCATCGCCAGGTCCTTGCCGACGATGTGCCGGCGCTGGCGGCCCTTGAGCTTGAGCATGTCGGTGCCGTCGAAGCGCAGGCTGTCGGCGCGAACGATGCCGGGGGCGTCGATCAGGCCCATCAGCGCCATCATGGTTACCGATTTGCCGGAGCCGGACTCGCCGACGATGGCCAGCACCTCGCCCTTGTCCACGGTCAGGTCGAGGCCGTCCACCACCGGTACGGCATTGGCGTCGCCGAAGCGCACGCTGAGATTCTTGATTTCCAGCAGGCTCATGCGGCGGTCTCCTGGCGGGGTATGGGTTGTAGGGGCGGATTTATTCGCCGGGCATGACCCCGTTGGGCGAATGAATTCGCCCCTACAGGGAAAGCAGTTGTGGATTCGTAGGATGGGGTGAGCGCAGCGATACCCATCAGGCGTTCGGCTCCTACAGGTACGGTTTGGGCCATGGTCTTCCTCACTGCGCGTTCTTCAGCTTCGGGTCCAGCGCGTCGCGCAGGCCGTCGCCCATCAGGTTGATCGCCAGCACGCTGAGCAGGATGGTCAGGCCGGGCAGCGATACCACCCACCAGGCGCGCTCGATGTAGTCGCGGGCGGAGGCGAGCATGGTGCCCCATTCGGGGGTCGGCGGTTGTACCCCGAGGCCGAGGAAGCCCAGGGCGGCGGCATCGAGAATCGCCGAGGAGAAACTCAGGGTGGCCTGCACGATCAGCGGCGCCATGCAGTTGGGCAGCACGGTGATGAACATCAGCCGAGGCAGGGTGGCGCCGGCCAGACGCGCGGCGGTGACGTAGTCGCGGTTGACCTCGCCCATGACCGCGGCGCGGGTCAGGCGCACATAGGCCGGCAGCGAGACGATGGCGATGGCGATCACCGTGTTGATCAGCCCTGGGCCGAGGATGGCGACGATGGCCACCGCCAGCAGCAGGGACGGCAACGCCATCATCACATCCATCAGGCGCATGATGGTGGAGCCGATCATGCGCGGGAAGAAGCCGGCGGTGAGGCCCAGCAGGATGCCCGGCAGCAGCGACATCACCACCGAGGCCAGGCCGATCAGCAGCGACAGGCGCGAGCCGTGGATCAGCCGCGAGAGCAGGTCGCGGCCCAGTTCGTCGGTGCCGAGGATGAACTCCCAGCGGCCGCCTTCGAGCCACACCGGCGGGTTGAGCAGGAACTCGCGGTATTGCTCGCTGGGGTTGTGCGGCGCGATCCAGGGCGCGAACAGGGCGCAGATCACGATCAGGATCATGAACAGCAGGCCGCCCAGCGCACCCTTGTTGCGCGAGAAGGCTTGCCAGAATTCCTTGACCGGGGACGGGTAGAGCGTGGCCGGTTCGACCAGCGGCGTGCTCAGGGTAGCTTGGGTATTCATGTCGGGCTCCTCAGCGCTGATGGCGGATACGCGGATTGGCCAGGCCGTAGAGGATGTCCACGACGAAGTTGACCAGGATCACCAGGCAGGCGATCAGCAGGATGCCGTTCTGCACCACCGGGTAGTCGCGGGCGCCGATGGACTCGATCAGCCACTTGCCGATGCCCGGCCAGGAGAAGATGGTCTCGGTGAGCACTGCGCCGGCCAGCAGGGTGCCGATCTGCAGGCCGAACACCGTCAGCACCGGGATCAGCGCGTTGCGCAGGCCGTGCACGAAGACCACCCGTGCCGGCGACAGGCCCTTGGCCCGCGCGGTGCGCACGTAGTCCTCGCGCAGCACTTCGAGCATCGCCGAGCGGGTCATGCGGGCGAATACCGCCAGCGGGATGGTGCCGAGCACGATGGCCGGCAGGATCATGTGGTGCAGGGCGTCGAGGAAGGCGCCCTCCTCGTCGGAGAGCAGGGTGTCGATGAGCATGAAGCCGGTCACCGGCTCGATGTCGTAGAGCAGGTCGATGCGTCCGGACACCGGCGTCCAGCCCAGCCACACGGAAAAGAACATGATCAGCAGCAATCCCCACCAGAAGATCGGCATGGAGTAGCCGGCGAGGGAGATGCCCATCACCCCGTGGTCGAACAGCGAGCCGCGCTTGAGCGCGGCGATCACCCCGGCGATCAGGCCGAAGGTGCCGGCGAACAGCAGGGCGGCCAGGGACAGTTCGAGGGTGGCGGGGAACAGGGTGAGGAATTCGTTCCAGACGCTCTCGCGGGTGCGCAGCGACTCGCCGAGATCGCCCTGGGCCAGCTTGCCGATGTAATCCAGGTACTGGGCGTAGAGCGGCTTGTCGAGCCCCAGGCGGTGCATGGCCTGGGCGTGCATTTCGGGGTCGACCCGGCGTTCGCCCATCATGACTTCCACCGGGTCGCCGGGGATCAACCGGATCAGGGCGAAGGTCAGCAAGGTGATGCCGAAGAAGGTGGGGATCAACAGCCCCATTCGGCGAGCGATGAAACTAAACATCTTGCGGGTTACTCCTCGTCATCGAACGCCCCTGCCGGCAGGGTGGCGGCAAAGGCGCTCTTTCTTATATGGGTTGGCGCCGAGGGTGCTAGACCGCCGGCGCCGCCCTCTTTACTCCACCCTGGTCGTGGCGAAGTTGTTGTTGGTCATCGGGTTGATGACATAGCCCTGCACCTTCTTCCAGCGCACGTTGAACAGCTTGGGATGCGCCAGCGGAATCCACGGCGACTGTTCGTGGAACACCTCGTGGGATTGCTCATAGAGCTTGGCGCGCTCGGCGGTGTCGGTGACGGTCCGGGCCTTCTGAATCAGCTGTTCATACTGCTGATCGCACCAGCGTGCCTGGTTCTCGCCGGATTCCGCCGCCGCACAGCTCAGGTTCGGGCTGACGAAATTGTCCGGGTCGCCGTTGTCGCCGGCCCAGCCGAGAATGACCATGTCGTGCTCGCCGGCCTTGGAGCGCTTGAGCAGCTCGCCCCATTCCAGCGAGCGAATGTTCAGCTCGATGCCCACCTTGGCCAGGTCAGCCTGCATGATCTGTGCCGCCAATGCCGGGTTGGGAATGGTGATCGAGGTGCCGTTGCGGATGAACAGGGTCACCTTCAGACCTTCCACACCGGCCTCCTTGAGCAGCGCCTTGGCCTTTTCCGGATCGTGCGGCCAGGGCTTCACGTCGTGGTTGTATCCCAGCAGTGTAGGCGGATACGGCAAGGTCGCCGGGCTCGCCGCACCGGGGCCGAACACGCTGGCCAGCAGTGCCTCCTTGTCGATCGCCAGGTTGATCGCCTGGCGCACGCGGGCATCGTCCAGCGGCTTGTGCTGGGTGTTGATGGCCACATAGGTGGTCAGCAGCGCTTCCATCTCGTCGACCGCCAGGCGCTCGTCGCTCTTCAGGCCGACCACGTCCTCCGGTTTCGGATACAGCGCCAGCTGGCATTCGCCGGCGCGTACCTTCTGCACCCGCACATTGGGGTCGGTGGTGATGGCGAAGATCAGGTTGTCCACTTCCGGCTTGCCGGCGAAGTAGTCCGGGTTGGCCTTATAGCGAACCTGGGCGTCCTTGGCATAGCGGGAGAAGACGAATGGGCCGGTGCCGATCGGCAGGTTGTTGAGGTCGTTGGTCTTGCCGGCGGCCAGCAACTGGTCGCCGTACTCGGCGGAGTAGATGGAGGTGAAGCCCATCGCCAGGTCGGCGAGGAACGGCGCCTCGGGGTGGGTCAGGGTGAAGCGCACGGTGAGGTCGTCGAGCTTGTCCACCGACTTGATCAGGTCGCCCATGCCCATCGACTCGAAGTAGCCGTAGCCGCGTGGCGAGGACTCGTGCCAGGGGTGCTTGGGGTCGAGCTGGCGACGAAAGCTCCAGAGCACATCGTCGGCGTTCATGTCGCGGGTCGGCTTGAAGTAGTCGGTGGTATGGAATTTCACCCCTGGGCGCAGTTGCAGGGTGTAGGTGAGGCCGTCGTCGCTGATCTCCCAGCTCTTGGCCAGGCTCGGCATCAGCTCGGTGGTGCCCGGCTTGAAGGCCAGCAGGCGGTTGAAGATGGCTTCGCCAGCGGCGTCGTTGGTCACCGCGCCGGTGTATTGCACGAGGTCGAAGCCTTCGGGAGCAGCTTCGGTGCAGACCACCAGGTTCTTGGCCAGGGCCGGGGCGGCGCCGAGCGCCAGGACCAGCGGCAGGCAGCGTAGGGTCGGATGCATGATGGATCTCCTTATCACAACAGGTCGAAGGGGAAGGTGCTGACGATGCGCAGCTCGTCGTCGCCGCCGTCGATCTGGTTACGGGTCGAGCGGTGGGACATGTAGCTGACCTTGAAAGTGCTGTCCTTGATCGCGCCACTCTGCACTTTGTAGACCCCGACCAGGCCGTATTCGTGGTGTTTTTCCCCGTCCATGGCGCGCACTTCGGCGTAGTTGCCGTATTCGCCGTTGCGGTCGCCGTCGTAGTGGGTGCCGTCGATGTCCCAGCCTTTGGCATACCAGATCGTGGTGCTCAGGCCGGGCACGCCGAAGTAGCTCCAGTCGGTTTCATAGCGCAGCTGGGCGGATTTCTCGTTGGGGCCGTTGTAGTCGGAGAGCAGCGAGTTGGCCAGGTAGATGGCGGCGGTTTCGTGCACGTAGTCGAAGTATTCGTCGCCATCGACCTGCTGCCAGCCGAAGGTCAGCGCATGGGCCTGGTGGGCGAGAGTGAGCGCCAGGCTCCAGGTGTTGTTGTCGATGTAGCCGGCCTTGCGCTCGCCGTTGTCGCGGGTGACGTAGCCATTGACCACGGTGCGCAGGGCCAGCGCTTCGCGGTCGCCCAGATCGTGGCTGACGCTCAGGTAGTACTGGTTCCAGACATCCTCGAAGTGACCGCCGTAGGCGGAGATCTCGAGGTTGTCCATGGCCTTGTAGGTGCCGCCGAGGTAGCTGAAGCGGTCGGCGTTGACTGCGCGGGTACCGTACTCGGTGGTGAAGTCTTCGTCGCCGGCACCGGTGCGCGGGCTGGCCTTGGTGAAGCTGCCGGCCTGCAGGGCGAGGTTGTCCAGCTCGTCGCTGGTCATCGCCACGCCGTTGAAGCTGGAGGGCAGGGCGCGGTTGTCGATCAGGCCGAAGACCGGCGTGTCGACCTGGAAGCGGCCTGCCTTCAGCTCGGTGTTGGAGATGCGCATGCGCACGTCGGCGATGCCCATCTTGGTCCACTCTTCGACGCCGTGGCCGTTGCTGTCGGCCAGGGTGCGGTTGCCGCCGCCGGCGATACGGCCCTTGCCGCGCTCCAGGTTGATGGCGTTGAACAGTGCGGCATCGAGGCCGAAGCCGACGGTGCCCTGGGTGTAGCCGGAACTGTATTTGAGGATGGTGCCCTGGACCCAGGTGGTGCGCGAATGGGTGGATTCGCCGCCACCGTCCTTGGGAATGGTGAAGGTGAAGCTGTCCTGCAGTTGCTCGCGTGCGGCGAAGTTGCGCGTGGTCAGGGTCAGGCTCTGGCCCTCGAAGAAACCGCTGGCGCCGGCCTGGCCCCGGGGTGGCTGGCCGACATCGTTGATGCCCTCCACCTCGACGGCATAGGCGGGGTTCTCCGTCGCCGGCTCGGTGATCTCTTCTTCCGCCAGGGCCGGTGCGCCGAGTGCGAGCAAGGCGAGGCCGAGGCCGGCGTATCGGTACGTTGTTGTTTTCATAGCAGTCGCTCCTGTTTTTTGTAGCTCTTCATCAGGACAAGGAGCACTCATGCGAACTACCCGTTGCTCGTGACCCAGGGCCGAAGCGACGCACGCGGGAGCAGCATCCTTGCGAACTTTTTTGGGCAGTTATGAAAAAAACACTCGCTACTCCGGTCTGTCGCCGGATGTTGGAACGGTCGAGCCGAAGCGAGCACCCGGCGGCCGAGCCGCCGGGTGCCGAGGGCTACGGCGCGTTACTCACGCCGTAGAAGGAGTTGCGTCCGAAGGGACTGATCTGGAAGTCCTGAACGCTGGTGCGCATCGGCTGGTACACCGTGGAATGCGCGATGGGGGTAATCGGTACCTGCTGGTGCAGGAACTGCTGGGCCTGCTTGTACAGCTCGGTGCGCTGGGCGACATCGGTCACCGCCTTGGCCTGCTTCACCAGTGTGTCGTAGGCCGGGTCGCACCATTTGGAGAAGTTGTTGCCATCCACCGAATCGCAGCCGTAGAGGGTGCCCAGCCAGTTGTCCGGATCGCCATTGTCGCCGGTCCAGCCGATCAGCATGGCGTCGTGCTCGCCGTTGTGGGCGCGCTTGATGTATTCGCCCCACTCATAGCTGACGATGCGCGCCTTGATGCCGATCTTCGCCCAGTCGGCTTGCAGCATCGCGGCCATCAGCTTGGCGTTGGGGTTGTACGGGCGCTGCACCGGCATGGCCCAGAGGGTGATCTCGGTGCCCTCGGCGACGCCGGCCTGCTTCAGCAGCGCCTTGGCCTTCTCCGGGTTGTACTCGCTGCCCTCGATGGTCTCGTCGTAGGACCACTGGGTCGGCGGCATGGCGTTCACCGCCAGTTGGCCGGCGCCCTGGTAGACGGCCTCGACGATGGCTTTCTTGTCCACCGCCATATCCAGCGCCTGGCGCACTTCGAGCTTGTCGAACGGCGCGCGGGTGACGTTGTAGGCGATGTAGCCGAGGTTGTAGCCCGGCTGGCTGGGCACGCTCAGCTTCGGGTCCTCCTGCAGGGCCTTGAGGTCGGCCGGACGTGGGTTGAGGGTGATCTGGCATTCGCCGGCCTTGAGCTTCTGCGCGCGCACCGAGGCGTCGGTATTGATGGAGAAGATCAGGTTGTCGATCTTCACCTGGTCCGGCTGCCAGTACTGCTTGTTGCCGGTGAAACGAACCTGCGCGTCCTTCTGGTAGCGCTTGAAGACGAACGGACCGGTGCCGATCGGCTTCTGGTTGATGTCTTCCGGATGGCCGCTCTTGAGCAGCTGGTCGGCGTACTCGGCCGAGTGCACGGCGGCGAAGTTCATCGCCAGGTTTTGGATGAACGCGGCATCGACGTTGTTGAGGGTGAAGACCACGGTGTGGTCGTCGCGCTTCTCGACCTTGGCGATGGTCTTGTCCAGGCCCATGTCGGTGAAGTAGGGAAACTCGCTGGGGTAGGCCTTACGGAATGGATGGTTCTTGTCGAGCATGCGCTGGAAAGTGAACAGCACGTCGTCGGCGTTGAACTCGCGGCTTGGCTTAAAGTAATCGGTGCTGTGGAACTTCACGCCCTGGCGCAGATGGAAGGTGTAGGTCAGGCCGTCTTCGCTGACATCCCAGCTTTTCGCCAGTGCCGGAATTGCGCGGGTACCACCGCGCTCGAACTGCGCCAGGCGGTTGAAGATGGTCTCGGAGGTCGCATCGAAATCGGTGCCGGTGGTGTACTGGCCGGGATCGAAGCCGGCGGGACTGCCTTCGGAGCAGAACACCAGGCTACTGCTGGCGGAAGCGGCAATCGGGGCGCCGAACAACATTCCGGCTGCTAGCCACGCCTGGAGTCGAGAATTCTTACGCATGCAAACCTCTTTTGTTCTTTTTCTAGGGCTCACCAGGGGCGGTCTTGTGGACCTGGATCAACGCCCGCTGCATTCCGGTCGCCTGGATCGGACGGCCCGGCCCTGAGCTGCGGTAGCGGCTGCGCATGACGGATCGACGCGGCAGCCAGCTGCGGTCGAAATTAAGTCATGCTGAAATTGTGGTCAACAAAAATTAAGCGTGGCTAACATTCGGCTGTCACGGTTTTCCGGTAGCGCCGCGTCGCCGTCAGGGGTTGGTGTGGTCGTCGAACAGCGCCATGGTGGTCACCGTCAATACTTCGGCCAGGTCGTCGCCGACGTTGGCCAGGCGGTGGGGCTTGCCGGCATCGAAGTGCACCGAGTCGCCGACGCCCAGCGGGTAGTCGCGGCCCTCGATGGTGTAGATGATCTTGCCGGACAGCACGTAGGCGAACTCCGCGCCCTCGTGGGAAATCAGCTCCGACTGATAGCCCACCGGCATGTTCATCTTCACCGCGTTGATCAGGTTGCCGGGGAAGCTGCTGGACAGCCGCTCGTAGGCCAGCGGCTGGCCCTCGATGGCATAGCGCACGCGTTCGCCCTGGTGGGAGTCCGGCTGCGGTTGCATCGGCTGGTCGAACAGCGCATTCATCGGCACGCCGAGGGATTTGGCGATGTTCGCCAGCGAGGAGATGGAAATGCCGGTGAGATTGCGCTCGGCCTGGGACAGGAAGCTGGCCGTCAGCCCGGACTCGGAGGCGACTTCGTTGAGGGTCTTCTTGGCGGCCCGCCGATAGCGGCGCAAGCGTTCTCCGATGCGATCTACGGTCATGGGTGCGGCTCATGGGAGGAAGCGGTCAGTATACCCACCGACGCTGCGCTGGAAAGTCGCACCCGGGGGAGAAAAATTAAGTGACACTGAAAATTGTCTTTGACCATCTTTTAAGCTGCACTTAAATTCTGCGCAGACCCAAGCGCAACCAGATTGAGGAGCGAGCATGACACTCGGGGTAGGAGGCAACACGCCGGAGCAGGCCCTGGCCGGCCTGCGGAAGATGACCGAGGGCGCCGAACCCATCGACCTGGCTGAATACCAGGCACGCATTGCCAGCGCCCAGTTGCGCATGCGCGAGCAGGGCATCGCGGCGATCTTCCTCAACGCCGGCAGCAACCTTCGCTACTTCAGCGGCGTGCAGTGGTATGCCAGCGAGCGCCTGGTGGGTGCGGTTCTGCCGGCCGAGGGCGCGCTGGAGTACATCGCCCCGGCATTCGAAGAAGGCACGATCCGCGACTTCCAAGTGGTACCCGGGGCCATCAGCACCTGGGAGGAGCACGAGGACCCCTATCGTTTGTTGCTGGGTGTGCTGGCGCGACTTGGCGCCGAACCCGGCAGCCGGGTAGGGCTGTGCCCGACCTTGCCCTTCACCATGTACGAGCGCTTGCGCCGGAACGGCATTGGCTTCGACTTCATCGACGCCTCGCTGATTACCGGGCTCTGCCGACAGTGCAAGTCGCCAGCCGAACTGGCGCTGATGCAGCGCGCCAAGGACATGACCCTGGAAGTGCACAAGGCTGCCGCCAGCCTGCTGCGGGAAGGCATCACCACCACCGAGGTCGCCGAGTTCATTCACCAGGCCCATCGCCGGGTGGGGGCTTCCGGTTCGACCTTCTGCATCGTGCTGTTCGGCCCGGCCAGCGCCTTCCCCCATGGGGTCAAGCACGCGCAGACGCTGAAACAGGGCGACATGGTGCTGATCGACACCGGCTGCCAACTGCACGGCTACCAGTCGGATATCACCCGTAGCTACGTGTTCGGCACGGCCAGCGCACGCCAGCGGGTGTTCTGGAACATGGAGAAAGCCGCCCAGCTCGCTGCCTTCGACGCCGCGCGCCTCGGCCAGCCGTGCCAGGCGGTGGACGCCGCAGCCCGCCGCTCGCTGGAGGCCAACGGCCTGGGCCCGGACTACCGCCTGCCGGGTTTGCCGCATCGCACCGGCCACGGTATCGGCCTGGACATCCATGAAGGGCCATACCTGGTGCGCGGCGACGAAACGCCGCTGGCCGAGGGCATGTGCTTCAGCAACGAGCCGATGATCTGCGTGCCCGGCGAATTCGGCATTCGCCTGGAAGATCACTTCTACATGACGGCCGAAGGTCCGCGTTGGTTCACCCAGCCGAGCCCGTCGATCGACGATCCGTTCGGGCTGGAGCGCTGATTCGGCGGCCTGCACGCCGCCCCGGGCGCGCGTTCAGGCCGTCGCGATTTCTGCGATCTACGTACGAGCCATTTCGCCCGCCCTCGTTGCGCTAGCCCGGCCGCCGGCCCTGAAGACCTTCCCTGGCTGCGTCCTGTGCGATCATGCGCGTCGTTTTTCCAGCAAGCAGAGGGCGGCGTGCGCGATTCGCTGAGAAGCAAAATCATCCAGGTGTGCAAGAAGAAGATCGAGCAGAAGGGCGAAGGCGTCGGCGTGTCCTTCTATGCCTTTTTCGCCAACCGGAACGATGACCCGGCCTTGCTGATGGAAGCCGCGACCTGGTGGATCGAGCGCCACCGGTTGGACCACTTCGAGAAGGCGAGAAAGATAATCGAGATGGTGGAAGCGGGGAGGTGAACGCTGTCTCCGGCCTGGTTGAACCTGGCGCGTAGGCGGAATACCTGACACCGCAGGGGCGGCTTCTGCTGCCTGGCCGGCTTCGCTTCACCCATGCCGAGGCGCTGCGCGCTACACTTCCCGCGTTTAGCTTGGATTACCGGTCCCGTTTCCTGGAGAGCGCAGTGAGCTTGCAAAAGCGGATCAGAATGCTGCAGTGGATCACCGGTTCAGCCATGGCCGGCATCGTCCTCGGGTTTGCACTGCTGGCGATGGGGTCGGTGACAGGCACGTATACCGAGGTGGAGTGGCTGTTGATCGTCGCCGGGTTCCTTTTTCTTTTCCTGGCTCTGCCCTTCCTTGCATCTATTCGATGCCCGCGTTGTGGCGAGTTGTTCTGCGGACCTCAGGATGAAGACATTGATAAGCCGGGGACGAATGTCTTTACCAGCGTTTGCAAATACTGCGGATTCCGCCCCGAGCCTGGGTCTGGTCCTGCAAACTCCTTCTCGCCAGACGAATGAATTCGCCCCTGCAGGCCATGGAGAACGCCCGGCCGCGTGGCGGCCGGGCGTAGGCGGGCTTACTTGGAAACGCCGACGCCGTAGAAGGAGTTCAGGCCGAAGGGGCTGACCTTGAAGTCCTGCACTTCCTTGCGCATCGGTTGGTTGACGGTGGAGTGGGCGATCGGGGTGATCGGCACCTGGCCCTTGAGCACGTGCTGGGCCTGCTGGTAGAGCGCGCTGCGCTTGTCACGGTCGGTTATGCGCTTGCCTTCCTTGATCAGCTTGTCGTACTCCGGATAGCACCACTTGGAGAAGTTGTTGCCGTCCACTGCATCGCAGCCGTACAGCGTGCCCAGCCAGTTGTCCGGGTCGCCATTGTCGCCGGTCCAGCCGATCAGCATGGTGTCGTGTTCGCCGGCCTTGGAGCGCTTGAGGTACTCGCCCCACTCGTAGGTCACGATCTTCGCCTTGATGCCGACCTTGGCCCAGTCGTTCTGGATCATCTCGGCCATCAGCTTGGCGTTGGGGTTGTACGGACGCTGCACCGGCATGGCCCAGAGGGTGATCTCGGTGCCTTCGGGGATACCGGCCTTCTTCAGCAGCTCCTTGGCCTTCTCCGGGTTGTACTCGGTGTCCTGGATGCTGTCGTCGTAGGACCACTGGGTCGGTGGCAGGGCGTTCTTCGCCAGTTGGCCGGCGCCCTGGTAGACCGCTTCGATGATGGCCTTCTTGTTCACCGCCATGTCCAGCGCCTGGCGCACTTCGAGCTGGTCGAGCGGCTTGTGGGTGACGTTGTAGGCGATGTAGCCGAGGTTGAAGCCGGCCTGCTCGGCGACGTCGATCTTCGGATCGGCCTTCAGTCCGGCGAGATCGGCCGGGCGCGGGTTGAGGGTGATGTGGCATTCGCCGGCCTTGAGCTTCTGCGCGCGCACCGAGGCGTCGGTATTGATGGCGAAGATCAGGTTGTCGACCTTCACCTCATCCGGCTTCCAGTAGTCCTTGTTGCCGGTGAAGCGGATCTGCGAATCCTTCTGATAGCGCTTGAAGACGAACGGGCCGGTGCCGATCGGCTTCTGGTTGATGTCCTCCGGGTGGCCCTTCTTCAGCAACTGGTCGGCGTACTCGGCCGACTGCACCGAGGCGAAGCTCATCGCCAGGTTCTGGATGAAGGCGGCATCGACGTTGGCCAGGGTGAAGCGCACGGTATGGTCGTCGAGCTTCTCCACCTTGGTGATATTGGTGTCCATGCCCATGTCGGTGAAGTAGGGAAACTCGGTGGGGTAGGCCTTGCGGAACGGATGGTCCTTATCGAGCATGCGCTGGAAGGTGAACATCACGTCGTCGGCGTTGAAGTCACGGGTCGGCTTGAAGTAGTCGGTGTTGTGGAACTCGACCCCGTCGCGCAGCTTGAAGGTGTAGGTCAGGCCATCGTCGGACACCTCCCAGCTCTCGGCCAGCCCCGGGACCACCGCGGTACCGCCGCGCTCGAACTGCGTCAGGCGATTGAAGATGGTCTCCGCCGTGGCGTCGAAGTCGGTTCCGGTGGTGTACTGCCCCGGATCGAAACCGGCGGGACTGCCCTCGGAGCAGAACACCAGGTTGCTGGCGGCGTGGGCGAAGGGGGCACAGGTGATCAACCCGGCGCTGAACAGAAACGGAATGACGGCGTTTTTGCGCATGTATGGCCTCAGTTTGTTGTCATTGTCCTTGAGGTGCTTTTTGGGCACCGAATGAACCTATGCAGGGCATATGCCTGCTGCAAGCGCTACGGCGCATTCAGTGTAGAAGCTGTGGAAAGATCGTCAGGGAATGTCGCTTTTATATAAAAAGGTCGCGGAACTTGCCCCATGGCGGCGAAACCATGGGGCAGCGTCCGCCCCGCATCAGGGCATCAGCACTTCGATCACACCATCGGCATTGAGCGAGACCTGGCTGGTACCTGCTTCGATCTCCTGCGATGGCATGCTCGACTCCATCATCGCCATGCCCTTCATCGCCCCCATGCGCGGCATCGGCTGCGGGAAACCGGCGCTGTTCAGGCTCAGGCTGACCAGCTTGTAGCTGCTGCCACCCAGCGCCTCGGTGGCCAGCTGGGCGCGGGCCTTGAAGGCGGCGACGGCTTCCTCGAGCAGCGCATCTTCATGTTGCTTGCGCGTGCCGTCGGCGATGGTGAAGTCCATGCCGGCCATCTTCAGGCTGCCCATCAACTCGGCGCTGAGCTGGGACAGTACGGCGAACTCGGTGCTTTCCAGGCGCAGCTCGGCGCGCTCGCGCCAGGCGGTGATCTTCTGTCCCTTGTCGTCGTACACCGGGTAGCTGTTGCGGCTGCCCAGGCCGATCTTCACGCCTTCCACCTTGCGGGCCTTTTCCACCGCGGCGTTGAGGGTGCGGGTGATGTCCGCGGCGAGCTTGGCCGGGTCGCTGTCCTGCGATTCGCTGTAGAGGGTCACGTGCATCAGGTCGTGGGCGACCTCCTGGCTGACTTCGGCGCGCAGCGCCACCTGGTTGTAGCGGGTTTCGTCGGCAAAGCTCGGCTGGCTGGCGAGTGCGCCAGCGACCAGGGCGAGGGTGGCGGCGAGACGGGTAAGGCTGTGCATGGACTGCTCCTTGTGAATGACGGGCGCCGGAGACGGCGTCTGCCAGGGTTGGACGTTGCTCTTCGACCGCGCGGGTTAACGGTCGTTGAAAAAAGTCGGACGGGTGAGGCCCCCGCACATCCAGGCACAGGCTGCGGCGCGTTGCCGCATTTGCCGGGGCGGATGGAAGGCTTTGGTTATACTCGCGCCGCAGGGCGCCGCATACGTCGGCCATTTTCGTCGAGATAGGAGATCTGATGCTCGCACCCGTTCAACTGCTGTCGGCGAGCCGGCAGAATCTCTGGCGCCTGATCCTGATCCGCAGCCTGGTATTGGCCGCGCAGGCCGGCTCGGTGGGCTTCGCCTACCTGTCCGGCGCGCTGGCGCTGCCCTGGTTGGAGCTGGGCATCACCCTCGGCGTATCCGCGGTGCTCTGTGTGGCCACGGCGTTGCGCCTGCGCGGCCCGTGGCCGGTCACCGAGCTGGAGTATGCGGTACAGCTGGCGTTCGACCTGATCATCCACAGCGTGCTGCTGTTCTTTTCCGGCGGTTCGACCAACCCCTTCGTTTCCTACTATCTGGTGCCGCTGACCATTGCCGCGGCGACCCTGCCCTGGGTCTATTCGATGGCCCTGAGCGGCCTGGCGCTGACTGGCTACACATTGCTGCTGATCTGGTCGCACCCGCTGGCGCTGCCGGTCATGCAGCGCGAGACCCTGCTGATCTACGGCATGTGGCTGAGCTTCGCCATGGCTGCGGCGCTGATCACCTTCTTCGTCGCCAAGATGGCTGGCGAGCTGCGCCGGCAGGAGCGCCTGCAAGCCGAGCGCCGCGAAGCCGGCCTGCGTGACCAGCAACTGCTGGCGGTGGCCACTCAGGCTGCCGGCGCCGCCCACGAACTGGGCACGCCGCTGGCGACCATGAGCGTGCTGCTCAAGGAATTGCGCCAGGAACACCAGAATCCCCTGCTGCAGGAGGACCTGGCGCTGCTGCAGGAGCAGGTCAAGCTGTGCAAGGACACCCTGCAGCAACTGGTACGCGCCGCCGAGGCCGAACGCCGGCAGGCGGTGGAGGAGCAGAGCGCCGCCGCCTGGCTGGAAGCAGCCCTGAACCGCTGGCACCTGATGCGTCCCGAGGCCAGCTATCGCTACCAGTGCCTGGGGAGCGGCAGCGTGCCGCGCCTGGCCCCGCCGCCGGACCTGACCCAGGCCCTGCTCAACCTGTTGAACAACGCCGCCGACGCCTGCCCGGACGATCTCGACATTCGCCTGGAGTGGAGTGCCCACGAGCTGTGCATCAGCATTCGCGACCATGGCGTCGGCGTGCCGCTGGCCATCGCCGAGCAGATCGGCAAACCCTTCTTCACCACCAAGGGCAAGGGCTTCGGCCTCGGCCTGTTCCTCAGCCAAGCGAGCGTGACGCGCGCCGGCGGTTCGGTGAAACTCTACAACCATGAAGAGGGCGGCACGCTGACCGAGCTGCGCCTGCCCAGACTGGCCCCGGGAGATGAGCATGAGTGACGAGAACCCGATCGACGGCGAAGAGCATCCGCATCTGCTGCTGGTGGACGACGATCCCACCTTCACCCGCGTGATGGCCCGGGCCATGAGCCGTCGCGGCCTGCGCGTGTCCACCGCCGGCTCCGCCGAAGAGGGCCTGGCCCTGGCCGAGCAGGACCTGCCCGACTATGCCGTGCTCGACCTGAAGATGGACGGCGACTCCGGCCTGGTGCTGCTGCCCAAGCTGCTGGCGCTGGACCCGGAAATGCGCGTGGTGATCCTCACCGGCTATTCCAGCATCGCCACCGCCGTGGAGGCGATTAAGCGCGGTGCCTGCAACTACCTGTGCAAGCCGGCGGACGCCGACGATGTGCTCACCGCGCTGCTTTCCGAACATGCCGACCTGGACAGCCTGGTGCCGGAAAACCCCATGTCGGTGGACCGCCTGCAGTGGGAACACATCCAGCGCGTGCTGGCCGAGCACGACGGCAACATCTCCGCCACCGCCCGAGCCCTGGGCATGCACCGGCGCACCCTGCAGCGCAAGTTGCAGAAGCGCCCGGTGCGGCGCTGAAGTACCGGCGAACCCCCCTAGGGTAGGAGCCGCGCCCGCGAAGACGCTTGCGGGCTGCGACGAACGGCGGCTCCCCGTTTCCGGCAGGCGTCAGGTGCTCGGTAGCAAGACGGCCTTGCGCAGGCTCCAGGCTGTTCGCGGGTGGCCCGTTAGAGGGGGACGCGATTCGGGGCCATCGTTCTTGATTGCGCGGCCGAGCGGGCCATGCCCGCGAGAGGCCGCAGGGCCTGCCGGGTTTCGCCCGGGTAGCTGTTACGACCATCCGCTGAAAGCCTGGCGACAGCCATGCTTGCTAAGATGCCGGCGTCACGCTGTCAGGCCCCGCCATGCTCGCTCTTGTCCTGCAAACCCTCGCAGTCACTGCTCCGGTATTCGCCATGCTGTTCCTCGGCGTGGCGCTCAAGCGGTTGCACTGGATCGACACCACCTTCATCAACACCGCTTCGGCGCTGGTATTCAAGGGCACCATGCCGGCCATGCTGTTCCTCGCCATTCTCAAGGCGGACCTGGACACGGCGCTGCAACCGGCGCTGCTCGGATATTTCCTGCTGGCCACGCTGCTGGGCTTCCTGCTCGTCTGGGGCTGGGCGATCTGGCGTTGCCCCCATGGCGAGCGCGGCGTCTACGTGCAGGGCGCGTTTCGCGGCAACAACGGCATCGTCGGGCTGGCCCTGGCCACCAGCCTGTACGGCAACCATGGCCTGTCGCTGGGCGGGGTACTGGCCGGGGTCGTGATCCTGTCCTACAACAGCCTGGCGGCGCTGATCCTCGCGCTCTACAGCCCCCACGCGAAGTCCGACCCCTGGAGCATCGCCAAGAGCATTCTCAGCAATCCGTTGATCATCGGTGTGGTCGCGGCGCTGCCGTTTTCCTACTGGCGCATCCCCCTGCCTGAATGGCTGCTCACCTCGGGGGCCTACTTCGCACAGATGACCCTGCCGCTGGCGCTGATCTGCATCGGCGGCAGCCTGTCCCTGGCGGCGCTGCGGGAAAGCGGTGCCTTGGCCATCAGCGCAAGCCTGATGAAACTGGTCTGGCTGCCCCTGCTGGGAACCGTCGGCGCCTGGGCGCTCGGCTTCTCCGGTGCCGAGCTGGGCATCCTGTTCCTCTACTTCGCCAGCCCCACCGCGGCGGCCAGCTTCGTCATGGCCAAGGCGGTGGGTGCCAACCACCAGTTGGCCTCGGCCATCATCGTGGTGACCACCCTGGGCTCGGTGCTCAGCATCAACCTGGGATTGTTCCTGCTGCAGTGGCTCGGTTGGAGCTGATCAGGGCAAGAACTCGACCCGCAGCCTGCGGCTGCTGCCGCGGCCTTGGTCGTCGCTGACGCGTAAGCGGTATTGCCCGGCCCGCGGCGGTCGCCAGCTCAGCCCAGCTTGCGGTGTGCTCTGGCCGAGCAGGGTCTGGTCGGCGAACCAGTAGAGCGTGCGCGCATCGCTGGCGGCGGTGGCGCTCAGGGAAATGCGCTCGTCCGGCTGAGACAGGCGCAGGCTGTAGGTCACCTGGGTCAGCGGCGAGGTGAAGCGCGGCGCATCGCGGTCGTCGACGGCTGTTGCCGCGTGGCAATCGCGCGGCAGCTCCGGTGGCGTGCGCCGCGGCAGGCCGGCGGCGGCGAACAGGCGTTGCAGATCGGTCGGCCAGAACTCGAAGACCTGCAGTTCGCTGCTGAGGGGGTCGTAGGGCGGGCAGGCGGCCTGGCCGGTGCGCCGGTCGACCATCACCGGGCGATGCAGGGTGGATACGCGGATCGGCGAGACGCCGGGCCGGTACCAGGTCTTGCGTGTCTGTGGGCACCAGCGGTTGGGCAGCTCGCCCGAGGCGCTGCAGATTTCGACGCGAGTCAGGCCCGGCGGCGGCTTGTCCGCGGTGATCGACACCTTCGGCAATGCCAGCGGCAGCGCATCGGCGATGCGGAAGAACAGCGGCGCGGCGGTCTTCAGGCCGACGAAGGCCGGGTTGGGCTGGCCATCGAAATTGCCGACCCAGACCACCAGCACATAGGGGCCTACCAGGCCGGCGCTCCAGGCGTCGTGGAAGCCCCAGGAGGTGCCGGTCTTCCACGCCACCGGCCAGTCGCGGCCGCGCGCGTCCGGCGGCAGGCCATCCGGGCGCGGGTTGTGCCGCAGCATGTCGCGCACCATGAAGGCGGCCTGCGGGGAGAGCAGCTGCGGGCCGGCATCCGCGGGATCGTCGCGGGTGTAGCGCAGCGCGCGCAGGCGGCCGTCGCCGGCTAGCATCAGGTAGAGCCGGGCCAGTTCGGCCGGGGTCAGCTCGCCGCCGCCGAGGGCCAGCGCCAGGCCGTAGTGGCTGCGCTCGCGCAGACGCCGTACACCGGCCTGCTTCAGCAACCCGTACAGCGAAGGCTCGGCGAGGCGGCTGGCCAGCCAGACCGCCGGCACGTTGCGGCTGCGCACCAGCGCGTCCTGGGCGCTCAGCGGGCCGGCGAACTTGCCGTCGAAGTTCTCCGGCTGGAAGGCGCCGAAGGCGCTGGGGGCGTCCTTGAGGATGCTCAGCGGATGGATCAGCCCCTGGTCCAGGGCCAGGCCATAGAGAAACGGCTTGAGCGTCGAGCCCGGAGAACGGCGAGCCTGGGTGCCGTTTACCTGGCCGTGGATCGACAGCGAAGAATAGTCGGCCGAGCCTATCAGCGCCTTCACCGCCTGGTCGCGGCTGTCCACCAGCATGACCACTGCGTTGTGCAGGCCCTCGCGGTGGTGTTCGTCGAGGTACTGCGTGACCAGACGCTCCAGCAGCCCCTGTAGCGGCAGGTCGAGCGTACTGTGCAGTTCGGCACCCGGGTGGCTGGCGAGCAGCTGTTCGGCGAGGTGCGGTGCGCGAAACGGCAGTTGCTGGCGGGTCCTGGCGCTCAGCGGCAAGTCCAGCAGTCCGGCATTGCGCGGGTCGTCCGGATATTCGGCGAGCCAGCTCGCCTGCAGGCGTGCACGGGCCTTCTGCAGCGAGGGACCGAAGTGCCCCCGGCGCCCCGGCTGCTGCGGAATCACCGCCAGGGCCAGGGCCTCGCTGAGGGACAGCCGGTCCGCCGGCTTGCCAAAATAGATGCGGCTGGCCGCCGCCACCCCATCTATATTGCCGCCCATCGGCGCCAGGTTGAGATAGGCCTCGAGAATGTCGTGCTTGCTGTGCCGGGCCTCGAGCCACAGGGCCAGGGCGATCTGTTGCAGCTTGCCGGGAATGCGTCGCGAGTTCAGGCCGTACAGGCGCCGGGCCAACTGCATGCTCAGCGTCGAGCCGCCCTGGCGCAGGCCGCCGCTGTAGGTGGCGGCGGCCGCGCGTAACAGCGCTGCGGGGTTGACGCCGGGGTGATAGTGGAAATTGCGGTCTTCCTTGAGCAGCAGGGCATCGATCATCGCCGGGGCTATTTGCTCCAGCGGTGTCCACAGGCGGTACTGCCCATCCTCGGCGAGGGTCAGGCGCAACAGCTCGCCATTCTCCGCCAGCACCATGCGCGACAGCGGCGCCGCCTCGCGCAGCGGGGCGTGGGGCCACAGGCGTAAGGCTACCAGCAGCGTTGCGATGGCGCCGAGCCCGTACAGCCAGGGTTTCAGTCGAGATAAGGCCATGGGCTCGGGTGCTCATCGCTGGCCGGATGCGCGCATCCGGCCAGCACTTCAGGGTTTGACGATTTCCAGTGTGCCGGCCTTGCTGCGGGCCTGCAGGCGGCTGTCGTACATGCCTTCGGCGTAGGCCGGCGGCGTGCCGAAGGTGCCGGCGTTGGTGGCGCGTACGCGGTAGGTAAAGGTCGCGGCGTTGCGGTAGACGGTGCCGTAGAGCACCACGCGGTCGTCGCGCACGTCGGCGAAGTCCGGATGCCAGTCGCTCATGCCCGGTTCACCTACTGGCGGCTGCCAGCTCGGTGCCTCGTCTTGGCTTTCTTCGTCGCTGAGTGCCGGCTGCTTGTAGACCGGTTCGACGCCGCCTGGCAGCAGGTCGACCACCGCCACCTGGCGCACCTGGTCATGTTCCTTGGCGCGCAGGCGCAGGCGCACCAAGAACTCGTCGCCGACCTTGACCTGCCGGACCGGCTGGCCGTCCAGGTCGAGGTACTCGTGCACCGCTTCCAGGCCATCGCTGATCACCTTGTCCGGCGTGCCGCGGTCGTAGCCGGCTTCGCTGAGCATGTAGAACGCCGGGGCGTCGCCGCTCTTGCGCAACAGCAGCATCTTGGTTGCGGCCAATACCGGGGCGCGCGGTGGTTTGCCACTCAGCTCCAGCGGCTGTTCGTTCTGTTTTCCGAGCCAGGCACTGGTGCGCAGGTCGAGGTCTTGCTCGGCGCGCTCGCCGTAGCTGTCCAGGGCGCGCAGCAGCAGGGCGGCGGACAGCGAGTTGTAGCGCTGTTCGCTGAGCCGTTCGCCGAGGCTGTCGAGCAGCTCCAGCGGTACCTCGTCGAGGCGTTCCGGGAAGTGCTTGGCCAGCAGGCGCAGGTGCTCGGCGTCGTGTACCAGCGGGTCGTAGTACAGCCCGTAGCGGGTCCAGCTCTTCTCGACGGTGCGCCAGGCCTGCTGCTCGAACAGCTTGTCCGCCTGCTTGTCCTGCTTCAGCAACTTGTAGCTGGCGGCGAGGTAGGCCGCGCCGATGTCCTGCTGCCAGTTGCGGCTGTAGTAGGTCTCGTAGCGCTCGCGGATGTCCGCCAGTGCGCCGCTGGTGACCACGCCCTGGCGGGTCAGCAGGTAGGCGGCGTAGGCACGTTCGCGCAGTTCGGCGAGGCCTTCGCTGGGGCCGTTGGCCTGCTCCGAGAGGTAGCTGTTGGCGCGGTTGAGCAGATCGCCCGGTACCGGATAGTTGCGCTCCTTGGCCTCGATCAGGAAATCGGTGGCGTACAGGCTGGCGAACGGCACCACTTCCGGGTTGGCCGCCCAGAGGCCGAAACCGCCGCTCGAGTTCTGCCGCTGGCGCAGGATACGCACGGCGCTGTCGAAGGCCGGCAGTGCCTCGGGGGTGACGCCTTCGGCAGAGCTGCCCCAAACCAGAGCCGGCATGGCCTTGGAAACCAGTTGCTCGGTGCAGCTGTAGCCGTAGTTGTCCAGGTAGCTTTGCAGGCCGCTGGCCCATACCAGCGGCGAGCCGCCGGCACCGAACTGCACGTCGCGCAGCTCGGGATAAAGGTCGCGGCTGACCGGCACCTCGTGGCTGGAGCTGGTGAAACGGCCCAGCTGCAGGGCTACACGGCGCTCGACCAGCGGCCGTACCGAGGTGGTTTCGGCGATCTGCACGCGCTTGCCGTCGGCCAGGGTGGCGACGAAGCGCATATCCGCCGAGCCGAGGGCTTCCAAGGCACGCAGGCTGACTTCGACCACGCCTTCGCGCCTCGGCGCGAGTTCCAGTTCGGGGCGGTCGATGCTCTCCACCTTCAGGCCGGCGCTGGTTTCCAGCGAGAACCTGACCGTGGCGACCTGCGGCAGGTTGTTGAACACCCCGGCGCTGACCTTGAACACATCGCCCGGCGCGACGAAGGCCGGTACGTTGGGGGTGATCACCAGCGGGCCGCGTACGTCACTGCTCGCCTCGGCGACGCCGATGCGGCTGTCGTCCACCGCCACGGCGAACAGGTGCAGCTTGCCATTGAAACTGTCCGGCACCTCGTAACTCAGCGTGGTTTCGCCTTCGGGCAGGTCGATCAGCCCGGACCACCAGGCCACCGGCAGTTTGCGTTTGCGCTTGAACGGATTGAGGTGCGCGGCGAGCAGGTCCTCGCCGTCGCCTCCGGGTGCCGCGGCTTGCAGCAGGCGGCTGAATTCCGGCAGCAGCAGGTCGAGGATCTGGCTGGTCTGCACTTCCAGGGCGCGCTTGCGGAAGAACTGCTTGAGCGGGTCCGGCGCCTGGTAGCGGGCGACCTGCAGGATGCCCTCGTCAACCGCGTAGACCACCGCGCGGCCGGGGCGGTCGCTGTGTACGGTCATCTGCAGGGTCTGGCCCGGCTCGATGTGCTCGGCCGCCTCGATACGCAGCGGAATGCGGCGTCGATCGAGATCGATGCCGAACGCCGCCACGCCATAGGACAGTGGGCTCATGTAGACCTCGGGCGAAGCGCTGTCACGGACGAACTGCACGTTGACGTAGGCATTGCCTTCCAGTCCCTCGGGCAGGCGAATGCGCTGCACGCTGCTGGTGCTGTCGGCGCGGAACCACTGGTGGGCGTAGACCTTGTCGCGTTCGATGGTGATCAGCCCGGCACCGGTGTAGGGCGCGCGGATGCTGATTTCGATCTCGTCGCCCTGGGCGTAGCTGCTTTGGTTCAGGCGCAGTTGCAACTCGGCGTTGCGCTCCAGCGAGCGGCTGGCGTTGCCGCGGCCGGCGACGCTGTAGTGCACCTGGTTCAGCGGCGTGCCGTCGGCAGTCTTGAGGGTCAGGGTGAAATCGCCCGGCTCGCTGGTGACCAGCGTCTGCAGGGTGCCGCCAGCGGCGACATTAAGTGGTTGGCTGCCCAGCGGCAGGTCCTTGATGCGCGACTCGTACTTGTAGGTGCCGTTGGATTGTTTGACCAGCACCGACACGTAGCGATGCTCGATCAGCTCGGTGGTCAGGCCGTCGACCGCCAGCGGCTGCAGGTCGGGACCGATGGCCAGCCAGTGCACCTCGCGCTTGGCGCCCTTGCTCACGTAGCTCAGCGAGTCGACGCTCTTGACGCCCACCAACCAGGGCGCTGAGGAGACCATCAGGCTGCTCTGGGCGGCGACGTTGCGCCCCCCCTCGGCCTCGAACACCCGCGCCAGCAGGGTGAGGCGGTAGGTACTGGAGGCGAAGCGATTCAGGCGCAGGTCGAAGCGGGTCGCGCCCTCGGCGTCGGTCTGGCTTTCTTCCAATTCTTCGGTGCTGTGTTCGCCGAGCGAGTTGTTGATGCGGAAGCGATAGTCGCCGTAGCCATCGAACGCCGCGTAGGCCGGCGACAGGGTCATTTCGGCGGTCACTCGGCGATCGGCAGCCGGCGCGCCGAACAGATGCATGGCCTTGAGTCGGGCCTGCACGGCGGTGGGGGCGATCCAGCCCTTCACCGGCTTCTCGGCCAGGCTGACCTTGACCTTCATGCGGTCCGGTTCAAAGTCGCGCACCTTGAATTCGGTGCTGCCCAACTCGCTGCGGCGGCCGTTGTCGTCGATCAGGCGCAGGGTGGCGCTGTAGGTGCCGGCCGGTGCCGCTTCGCTGCTGGTGAAATCGAGGCTTTCAAAACCGCTGGCGGAAAGCTTCAGCGACTGGCGCAGCACGCTCTGGCCGCGCGGATCGCGAATATCCAATTCCACCGGCAGGCCGCGCAGTTGCGCCTTCCAGTCGGCGCTGCGCACGATCATGCCCAGGTGCGCGGTCTCGCCGGGGCGATACAGGCCGCGATCGCTGAACAGATAGGCACTGAGGCGATCCGGCACGCCGCCGTCGTATTCGCCGCCGATGTCGAAGCGCGACAGGTTGAGGCGGTGCTGGTTGCGTGCCACCGGCAGGAAGGATTGGTCGTTGCCGTAACTGACGACGTACATCAGCGGAGTCTTCTCGCGCTGCAGTTCGTCGAGCTTGGCGAAGTGGGCCTGGCCGTTCTCATCGGTCTGTCCGCTGATCACCGGCAAGCCGTTGCGGCCGATCACTTCGACCGTGGCGCCGACCACCGGCCCGCTGTTGCTCAGCGATTGCACGAACAGGTCATGGCTGCCGTCGCTGCTGCGCTTGGCGATGATGCCGAGGTCGGTCACCACCACGAAGCGCAGGTCGTTGGTCGGGTTGTCGTCGTAGTAGTAATCGAAGGTCTGCCGGCTCGGGTTGTCCTGGGCGCTGAGCTTGATCACGAAGATGCCGTGGCGGCCGCCCTTGGCGGTCAGGTAGGGCGTGAGGTCGACATGGCCATACTGGGTCTTCGCCGGGTCGTCGGCGTTCAGCGGCAGGGTCAGGTCCATGCGTTCGACCAGGCGGTCGAAGTAGTCGTTGGAGAAACTCGGCCGGGCGAAGCTGCCGCTGTTCTGGTCGATCAGGTGATGCAGCTGGTTGGGCAGCAGGCGGGCGATTTCCACCTGGGCGCCGGCCACGCCGCGGGCCATGAAACCGAGCTGCTGTTCGCCGCCGAGGCTGAGCAGCGCACCATCGGAAAGAAAACGCAGTGCCCGCGGGTAGGCCGGCATGCGCAGCAGGCTGTAGGTCGGGTCCTTGGCCAAGTAGCCGCCGACCGCTTCGACCTTGGCCGCCACTTTCACGTATAGATAGCGGCCGGGAGCGGCCTTGAACTTGAAGGCGTGCAGACTGTTCAGCGGCTCGACACTAGGAATATGGGTCAGCTTAAGGCGTTCGGACGTCGCGAGGATTTCCTCGGTGACCAGATCCTCTCCCCAATAGTCGCCGTTGTTCGGGTTACGCGCGGGCAGCAGCCAGGCTTGCACTTGATCGGCGATGGCCTCGTCGCTCACCGCGCTGGAACTGCTGAACATCAGCACCGGCTCGGGATCGCCGCGCTCGTCGTCGACGAACTGGATGCCGCTGCCGCCAAAGCTCAGGCGGTAGCGCCCGGGCACGGTGACCGAGGTATAGAGGCCCTGGCTGGTTTCGTTGCCGCCGTCGCGGGCCTTGATGCCCTTTTCCACGCCAAGGCTCACGGTGGCACTTTCCAGTGGGGTCGCCAGCGGCGCCGAGTGCACGTAGGCGCTCAGCTTGTCCTTGCTGAAACTGACGCTCGGGGTCGGCGGCTGGTCCTTGTCGCGGTATTCCAGGCCGCGCTCCAGTTCCACCGCGACGCGGGTGCGGAAGGATTCTTCATCCACCGGGTGAGAGAAGCGGAAGGTTGCCACCAGCTTCTTCAGGCTCGGCACCACCGGGTCCTGGTAAAGCTCGCGCTGGGCGAGGGTGGCGCTGAACGGCTGAGTGCGGAAGTCGAATTCATACTGCTTGAGCAGCACCCCATCGGCCAGCAGTCGCTCTTGATCGAGCACGACGTGGTAGGTCTGGTCGATCGGCCAGTCGCCGGCCGGCGTGAAGGTCAGGCTGCGATCATTGGCCCAGTGCCAGGTGCCTTCCAGCTCCGGCGTCATGTCGATGCCAGTCGTGACCGCCTGGCCGATGGCTTCCAGCGGCGCGCTGGATTCGGCGAAGTTCACCCTCAGCGTGTCGATGCGGGGCTCGGCATGACCGTACACGGTGAGGTTGGGCTGATGCACCGAATACGCCACCGTGTGAGGGACTGGCAGGTTCTGGTACCAGTGCCAGGCATAGCCGCCGGCGCCGCCGAGTACGGCCAGGCAGGCGAGGGTCATTGCCGTCTGTTTCGGTCGCGCGCGTAGCCAGCGGCCCACCGCGCAGAAGCCTTGCCAGAGTTTGCGTAGCCAGAACGGCGGCTGCCAGTGGCCGACCAGGCCGGCCAGCAGCCAGCGCAGCAGGCGGAAGACGACGAGGAAAACCAGGGCGAAGGCCGACAACACGCGGCGGCTGATCCGTTTGATCGAGGCGAACATGAGCATCCCTGCTGTAGGTGCGGGCGTTGCGCCCGCGAACCGGGTGGAATGGAAAACCGAGGTGGCTAATTATGCCCATTTGGCCATCATGGCGGTTCGGCGAAATGCAAGGCATTGCGCCGAACTGTGAGCTGGGTCACTCCGCTTCGGGCTGCTCTCCATGCCAGCCATCGATCGCTTCCTGCGCGGCACGGAAGGCGTCGATGGCTGCCGGTGTGCCGGCATAGACGGCGCAATGCAGCAGGGTTTCGCGGATTTCCTCGAGGGTACAGCCGTTGTTCAATGCGCCGCGCACATGGCCCTTGAGTTCCTGCGGGCACTTCAGCGCGGTGAGCGCGGCGAGGGTGATAAGGCTTCGCGTCCTGCGGTCCAGGCCCTCGCGGGTCCACACCGCGCCCCAGGCGTGCTCGTTGACGAAGTGCTGCAGCGGCTGGCTGAACGCGGTGGCGTTACCGAGGGCGCGCTCGACGAAGGTGTCGCCCATGACTTCGCGGCGCGCTTGCAGGCCGCGTTCGTGATTGTCGTTCATGGCGTCAGGCCTTGGCATCGCGTTGCTTGTGCCAGGCGCGGGCACCGACCACCAGCAGGGTCACGGCGGTCAGCGGCAGGACGAATACGGCCATGCCGTGGCGGAATTCGTCGAGCGCCGAGGCGCCGGTAGCGAACAGCACCAGGTAGAGGGTGTAGGCCAGGTAGTAGCCGAAGAACAGCAGGCCTTCCCAGCGGTTGATGCAGTAGCTGGAGAAGAAGATCGGCAGGCAGGCCACCGCTACCGCGATCATCACCGGGAAATCGAAAGCCAGTGCGTTGGGCGACACCGAGATGGGCAGCGGCGACACCAGCGATGCCAGGCCCAGCACGCAGAGCAGGTTGAAGATGTTGCTACCGACGATGTTGCCCACGGCAATGTCCCGCTCGCCTTTGAAGGCGGCGAGGATCGAGGTGGCCAGCTCCGGCAGCGAGGTGCCGATGGCGATCACGGTCAGGCCGATCACCAGCTCCGACAGGCCCAGGGCACGCGCCAGGCTCACCGCGCCTTCGACCAGCAGGTTGGAGCCGCCCACCAGCAGAGCCAGGCCGACGATGATCAACCCCAGGTTGAGCAGCCAGGCATAGGGCTTGGGCGCTGCTTCGAGGCCGAATTCCTTGGCGAACTCGTCGTCGGCGCTGGCGGCCTTTTCCTTGCGGCTGCTGACGATCAGGAAAGCGGTGTAGGCCAGCACGCCGGCGAACAGCAGCGCGCCGTCGAGCTTGCTCAGGGCGCCATCCCAGGCGAGGGCGAAGACCACCAGGCTGGCACCGATCATGATCGGCACGTCGAGGCGGATCAGCTGGCGCGAGACGATCAGCGGCGCGATCAGGGCGGTCAGGCCGAGGATCAGCAGCACGTTGGCAATATTACTGCCGACCACATTGCCGATGGCCAGGTCGCCGCTGCCGTTCAGGGCGGACTGCACGCTGACTGCGGTTTCCGGTGCGCTGGTGCCGAAGGCCACCACCGTGAGACCGATCACCAGCGGCGGAATGCCGAACTGTGCTGCCAGCTTGGCGGCGCCCCGTACCAGCACTTCGGCGCCGGCGACCAGCAGCACCAGGCCAGCGATCAGGTAGACGAAGGTCATTGCGGTCATTTAAAACTCCAAAATAGCGGTCATTCGCTGATGGCCTGCAATCGTACCGGCACGACGCCGGCTTCGAGCATGTCAATCTGTTGCGCGGCTTTTCGGGACAGGTCGATGATGCGACCGCGCGCATAGGGGCCGCGGTCGTTGATGCGCACCACCACGCTCTTGCGGTTGTTCAGGTTGGTTACCCGCACCCGGCTGCCGAATGGCAGGTTGCGGTGGGCGGCGGTCAAGGCGTTCTGGTCGTACAGCTCGCCACTGGCGGTGCGTTTGCCGTGGTGCCGGGCCCCGTAGTAGGACGCCTTGCCCTCGGCGACATAGTCGTCGGTGGTGGGTGTTTCGCTGCTCGGCGGCGTGCCGGCACAGCCGCCCAGCAGCAGCGCCAGCACCAGCAGCGGTGCCCGAGGGAAAGTGAAGGTGCGCGCAGCGGGAACGGACACCTCTCGACTCCTTGTTGGCCGGTTGGCGGTGCCCGGCGCGGAGATCGCACCTGGCACCGGTCGATCAGCCTTCGAGTTTTTTCTTCAGCAGTTCGTTCACTTGGCCGGGGTTGGCCTTGCCCTTGGAGGCCTTCATCGCCTGGCCGACGAAGAAACCGAACATCTTGCCGCGCTTGGCTTCGTCGCTGGCGCGGTACTGCTCGACCTGCGCGGCATTGGCGGCCAGTACCTCGTCGAGCATGGCTTCGATGGCGCCCGAGTCGGTGACCTGCTTGAGTCCCTTCTTCTCGATGATCTCGTCGGCGCTGGCGCCTTCGCCGGCAGCCAGAGCCTCGAATACCATCTTGGCGATCTTGCCGCTGATGGTGTTGTCCTTGATGCGCAGGATCATGCCGCCCAACTGCTCGGCGGTTACCGGCGACTGCTCGATTTCCAGGTTGTCTTTGTTCAACAGACTGGACAGTTCGCCCATTACCCAGTTGGCGGCCAGCTTGGCATCACCGCAGATTTTCTCGACCTGCTCGAAGTAGTCGGCCATCTCACGGCTGGCGGAGAGCACGCTGGCGTCGTAGGCGGACAGGCCGAACTGGCTCTGGAAGCGTTCGCGCTTTTGTGTCGGCAGTTCCGGCAGGGTGGCGCGCACGGCGTCGAGGAAGTCCTGCTCGATCACTACCGGCAGCAGGTCGGGGTCGGGGAAGTAACGGTAGTCGTTGGCTTCCTCCTTGCTGCGCATGGAGCGGGTCTGGTCCTTGTTCGGGTCGTACAGGCGGGTTTCCTGCACCACCTGGCCGCCGTCCTCGATCAGCTCGATCTGCCGTTGCACCTCATGGTTGATGGCCTTCTCGATGAAGCGGAACGAGTTGACGTTCTTGATCTCGCAGCGGGTGCCGAACTCGGCCTGGCCCTTGGGCCGCACCGAGACGTTGCAGTCGCAGCGCAGCGAGCCTTCGGCCATGTTGCCGTCGCAGATGCCGAGGTAGCGCACCAGGGCATGGATGGCCTTGGCATAGGCCACGGCTTCCTTGGCGCTGCGCATGTCCGGCTCGGAGACGATCTCCAGCAGCGGGGTGCCGGCACGGTTCAGGTCGATGCCGCTCATGCCGTGGAAGTCTTCGTGCAGGCTCTTGCCGGCGTCTTCCTCCAGATGCGCGCGGGTGATGCCGACGCGCTTGACGGTGCCGTCTTCCAGGGTGATGTCCAGGTGGCCCTTGCCAACGATGGGCAGGTCCATCTGGCTGATCTGGTAGCCCTTTGGCAGGTCCGGGTAGAAGTAGTTCTTGCGGGCGAAGACATTGCTGCGGCCGATCTCGGCATCGATCGCCAGGCCGAACTTGCAGGCCATGCGCACCGCTTCTTCATTGAGCACCGGCAGCACGCCGGGCATGCCAAGGTCGACCAGGCTGGCCTGGGTGTTGGGCTCGGCGCCGAAGGCCGTGGCGCTGCCGGAAAAAATCTTCGATTGGGTGCTGAGCTGGGCATGGATTTCCAGCCCGATCACGATTTCCCATTGCATGTGCGTGTTCCTCAGAATCCGGCCGGAGCGCGAGTGTGCCAGTCGCTGACTTGCTGGTACTGGTGCGCCACGTTGAGCAGGCGACCTTCCTGGAAGTAGTTGCCGAGCAGTTGCACGCCCACCGGCAGGCCGTCGACGAAGCCGGCGGGCATGGAAAGCCCCGGTATGCCGGCGAGGTTGGCGGTGATGGTGTAGATGTCCTGCAGGTACTCGGCGACCGGGTCGTTGCTGTTCTCGCCGAGCTTCCAGGCCGGGCTCGGGGTGGTCGGGCCGAGAATCACGTCCACCTCGTGGAAGGCGGCGACGAAGTCGTTCTTGATCAGGCGGCGGATCTTCTGCGCCTTCAGGTAGTAGGCGTCGTAGTAGCCGGCCGACAGCGCGTAGGTACCGACCATGATGCGGCGCTTGACTTCGGCGCCGAAGCCCTCGGCGCGGGAGCGCTTGTACAGGTCGGTGAGGTCGCTGGGGTTGTCGCAGCGGTAGCCGAAGCGCACACCGTCGAATCGCGACAGGTTGGAGCTGGCTTCGGCGGGGGCGATCACGTAGTAGGCCGGAATCGCGTGCTGCATGTTCGGCAGGCTGATGTCCTTGACCGTGGCGCCGAGCTTCTTCAGCTGCGCGACGCAGGCCATCACCGCGTCGGCGATGCGGCTGTCGAGGCCAGCGCCGAAGTATTCCTTCGGCAGTCCGATGCGCAGGCCGGCCAGCGGCTGGTTCAGGCTGGCCAGGTAGTCGTCCAGCGGCTGGTCGACGCTGGTGGAATCCTTGGTGTCGAAGCCCGCCATGGCGCCGAGCATCAGCGCGCAGTCCTCAGCGGTGCGGGCCAGTGGGCCGCCCTGGTCGAGGCTGGAGGCGTAGGCGATCATGCCCCAGCGCGAAACGCGGCCGTAGGTGGGCTTGATACCGGTGAGGTTGGTGAAGGCCGCCGGCTGGCGAATCGAGCCGCCGGTGTCGGTGCCGGTCGCGGCCGGAATCAGGCGGGCCGCCACCGCAGCGGCGGAACCGCCGGAGGAGCCGCCGGGCACATGGGCGAGGTTCCAGGGGTTCTTCACCGCACCGTAGTGACTGGATTCGTTGGCCGAACCCATGGCGAACTCGTCGAGGTTGGTCTTGCCCAGGCACACCGCGCCGGCGGCGGCCAGCTTGGCCACCACGGTGGCGTCATAGGGAGCCTGGAAATTGTCGAGCATGCGCGATCCGCAACTGGTGCGAATGCCTTGGGTGCAGAACAGGTCCTTGTGGGCGATGGGCGCACCGAGCAGGGCGCCGCTCTCGCCGGCGGCGCGGCGGGCGTCGGCGGCCTGGGCCTGTTGCAGGGCCAGGTCCTCGGTGACGCTGATGAAGCTGTTCAGCTGCGGGTCGAGCTGCTGGATGCGCGCGAGCAGGGCGCGGGTCAGCTCCTCGGCGGAGAATTCTTTGCCGGCGAGCCCGCGGGCGATCCCGGCCAGGGTCAATTGATGCATGTCCGTTTCCTTAGTCGATCACCTTGGGCACCAGGTAGAGGCCGTCTTCCACGGCCGGCGCGATGGCCTGGTAGGCGTCGCGGCGGTTTTCCTCGGTGACCTGGTCGGGACGCAGGCGCTGGGTAGCTTCCAGCGGGTGGGCCAGGGGCTCGATGCCGGTGGTGTCCACCGCCTGCATGCGGTCGATGAGGCCGAGAATGTTATTGAGGGTCTCGGTGGTACGTGGGACATCGGCGTCGTTCAGGCCCAGTCGGGCCAGGTGAGCGATCTTTTCCACGTCGGAGCGTTCAAGCGCCATCGGGGTTCTCCAACTAAAACCAGCGGAAACGGGCGGGTGAGCATGCGAGGTATTGCGCGGAACGGATTGCGCAAGCGTGCGGTCAAAAGCCGCCATGATGGGCAGCGAGGCCCAGAAAAACCGGCAATTTAGCACAGACGGCGCCTTGCCCAAAAGGCCGCCCGTTGATAGAGTTTGCCGCACTTTTTTACCCACGCGTTGCCTAGGGTCCCTCTCCCATGTTCAAGAAACTGCGTGGCATGTTTTCCAGCGATCTGTCGATCGACCTGGGCACTGCCAATACCCTTATTTATGTGCGCGAACGCGGTATCGTTCTCAACGAACCGTCGGTTGTCGCCATCCGCACCCATGGCAATCAGAAGAGCGTGGTGGCGGTCGGTACCGAAGCCAAGCGCATGCTCGGCCGTACTCCCGGCAATATTTCCGCCATTCGCCCGATGAAGGA
The DNA here is from genome assembly GCF_057128665.1 of Zestomonas ipomoeae. Classification (NCBI taxonomy): domain Bacteria; kingdom Pseudomonadati; phylum Pseudomonadota; class Gammaproteobacteria; order Pseudomonadales; family Pseudomonadaceae; genus Zestomonas; species Zestomonas ipomoeae. The sequence goes on along the minus strand of NZ_JBSKHQ010000007.1, from coordinate 128,319 downwards.
CGGCGTGATCGCCGACTTCAGCGTCTGCGAGAAGATGCTGCAGTACTTCATCAACAAGGTTCATGAAAACAGCTTCCTGCAGCCGTCGCCGCGCGTGCTGATCTGCGTGCCGTGCAAGTCCACCCAGGTGGAGCGCCGCGCCATTCGCGAGTCGGCCCTCGGCGCCGGCGCCCGTGAAGTGTTCCTGATCGAAGAACCCATGGCCGCCGCCATCGGTGCCGGCCTGCCGGTGGAAGAAGCCCGCGGCTCGATGGTCGTCGATATCGGCGGCGGCACCACCGAGATTGCGCTGATTTCCCTCAACGGCGTGGTCTACGCCGAGTCCGTGCGGGTTGGCGGCGACCGCTTCGACGAGTCCATCGTCACCTATGTGCGCCGCAACTACGGCAGCCTGATCGGCGAATCCACCGCCGAACGTATCAAGCAGGAAATCGGCACCGCCTTCCCCGGCGCCGAGCTGCGCGAGATCGATGTGCGCGGCCGCAACCTCGCCGAGGGCGTGCCGCGCAGCTTCACCCTCAATTCCAACGAAGTGCTCGAAGCGCTGCAGGAATCCCTGGCGACCATCGTCCAGGCGGTCAAGAGCGCCTTGGAGCAATCCCCGCCGGAGCTCGCCTCTGATATCGCCGAGCGCGGCCTGGTGTTGACCGGCGGCGGCGCGCTGCTGCGCGACCTGGACAAGCTGCTGTCCCAGGAAACCGGCCTGCCGGTGATCGTCGCCGAGGACCCGCTGACCTGCGTGGCTCGTGGCGGCGGTCGTGCCCTGGAAATGATCGACCGGCACGCGATGGATCTGCTGTCCACCGAGTAAGCCACGCGCGGCAAGCTTCAAGCTGCAAGCTGGACTCCGGCCCGACGCTGCTTTTCAGCTTGCCGCATAGCGCTTGAAGCTTTGCGGCTGTGAGGAACTCGCCATCAAACCGCTTTTCACCAAAGGTCCTTCGCTCGGTACGCGCCTGTTGGTGCTGGCTGTGCTTTCGGCTGCGCTGATGGTGGTGGATGCCCGTTTCGATACGCTCAAGCCGGTGCGCAGCCAGATGGGCATGGTGCTGACCCCGCTGTATTGGCTGAGCGACCTGCCGGTACGTCTGTGGGATGGCATCAGCCAGCAGTTCACCAGCCGCAGCGAGTTGCTCGCCGAGAACCAGAAGCTCAAGGCCGAGGCCCTGTTGATGCAGCGTCGCTTGCAGAAGCTGGCGACCCTGACCGAGCAGAACGTGCGGCTGCGCGAGTTGCTCAACTCCGCCGCGCTGGTGGACGAGAAGGTGCTGGTCGGCGAGCTGATCGGCGTCGATCCCAACCCCTTCACCCACCGCATCCTGATCGACAAGGGCAGCGAGGACGGCGTCTTCCTCGGTCAACCGGTGCTCGATGCCACCGGCCTGATGGGGCAGGTAGTCGAGGTCATGCCCTATACCGCCCGCGTGCTGCTGCTCACCGACACCACCCACAGCATTCCGGTACAGGTCAATCGCAACGGACTGCGCGCCATCGCCGTCGGTACCGGCAATCCGGAGCGCCTGGAGTTGCGCCATGTGGCCGATACCGCCGACATCAAGGAAGGCGACCTGCTGGTCAGTTCCGGGCTCGGCCAACGCTTCCCGGCCGGCTATCCGGTGGCCACGGTGAAGGAGGTAATCCACGACTCCGGCCAACCGTTCGCCATCGTGCGCGGCGTGCCTACGGCGATGCTCAATCGCAGCCGCTACGTGCTGCTGGTGTTCACCGATACCCGTACACCGGAACAGCGGGCCAACGACGCCGCGGTGGCCCAGGAGGCAGCCGATCGCGAGGCCGCCGACAAGGCCGATGAACCGGCGTCGGCGCCAGCACCGGGGCCGACCGCGCCCACCGAGGAGGCACACTGATGGCCGCTGCGCGTGCCGCGAATGGCTGGGTGATCTGGCTGAGCCTTGCGCTGGCGCTGCTGCTCAGCGTGGCGCCGCTGCCGAGTTTCATGGAGATCGGTCGGCCGCTTTGGCTGGCGCTGTTCATCACCTACTGGACCCTGGCGCTGCCGCATCGGGTCGGCATGACCACCGCCTGGCTGCTCGGCCTCGCCGAGGACGTGCTGTACGGCACGCTGCTCGGACAGAACGCGCTGATCCTCACCTTTATCGTGTTCCTGGTGCTGTCGCTGCATCAGCGCCTGCGCATGTTCCCGGTCTGGCAGCAGAGCCTGGTCCTGCTGGTGGTGTTCGGGCTCGCCCAGTTGGTACAGCTGTGGCTCAATGCGCTGACCGGCAATCGCCCGCCGACCTTGGCCTTCGTGCTGCCGGCGGTGGTCAGTGCGTTGCTCTGGCCCTGGGTATTCTCCGCGCTGCGCAGCCTGCACCTGCGCCTCAACCTCAACTAAGCGGCCTGCGGCCGGTTCGCCGCCCTTCACGCCGCGACAGGGAGAAGTCTGCATGGCCATGCTCTACCTGGCCTCCGCCTCGCCGCGCCGGCGCGAACTGCTGGCGCAGATCGCCGTGCCCTTCGTCACACTTGGCGCCAGCATCGATGAGACTCCCTTGCCGAACGAGCCGGCCGAGGCCTATGTGGAGCGTCTGGCGCGCGCCAAGGCGGTGGCGGGCTTGGCCGCGCTGCAGGACGCCGACGACGCCGTGGTGCTCGGTGCCGATACCTCGGTGGTGCTCGATGGACAGATCCTCGGCAAGCCGGAGAACCGCGAGCAGGCGCTGGCCATGTTGCGGGCGTTGTCCGGACGCGAGCACCAGGTACTTACCGCCGTGGCACTCGCCAATGCGCAGCGTTGCGAGGCGCGGCTGGTGACCAGCCGGGTGAGCATGCGGGCCATCGACGAACACGAGGCCACGGCCTACTGGGCTACCGGCGAGCCGGCGGACAAGGCGGGTGGCTATGCTATCCAGGGGCTGGCGGCGGTATTCGTCAGCCGAATCGAAGGCAGTTATTCGGGCGTGGTCGGCCTGCCACTGTGCGAAACCGCGCAGCTGCTCGCCGACTTCGGTATTCCCTGCTGGACTGTCTAGCCGCGCGCGGCGAGTCTTTCAAGCGGCATGCAACGGCCCTCAGAGAATCAGCATGAGCGAAGAGATCCTGATCAATATCACGCCGATGGAATCGCGCGTGGCGGTGGTGGAAAACGGTGTGCTGCAGGAAGTGCACGTGGAGCGCACGCAGCGCCGCGGCATCGTCGGCAATATCTACAAGGGCAAGGTGGTGCGCGTGCTGCCGGGCATGCAGGCGGCCTTCGTCGACATTGGCCTGGAGCGCGCAGCTTTCATCCATGCCTCGGAGATTTCCAGCCGCGAAGGCAGCGCGGTGGAGAGCATCAGCGCGCTGGTGCATGACGGCCAGAGCCTGGTTGTCCAGGTGACCAAGGACCCCATCGGTACCAAGGGCGCGCGGCTGACCACCCAGCTGTCGATTCCCTCGCGCTACCTGGTATACATGCCGCGCACCAGCCATGTCGGCATCTCGCTGAAGATCGAGGACGAGGGCGAACGCGACCGACTCAAGCAGGTGGTCGCCGACTGCGTGGCGGCCGAGGGCATCGAGGAGGCCGGCGGCTTCATCCTGCGTACCGCCGCCGACGGCGCCGGCGCCGACGAGATCCTGGTGGACATCCGCTACCTGCGCCGGCTCTGGGACCAGATCGCCGCGCAGATGCAAACCGCCAGCGCGCCATCGGTGATCTACGAAGACCTGTCCCTGGCCCTGCGCACGCTGCGCGACCTGGTGCACCCGAAGATCGAGAAAATCCGCATCGATTCCCGCGAAACCTTCCAGAAGGTCAACCAGTTCGTCGCCGAGCTGATGCCGGAAATCTCCGACCGCATCGAGCACTACCCCGGCGAGCGGCCGATCTTCGATCTCTACGGGGTCGAGGACGAGATCCAGAAGGCCCTGGAGCGCAAGGTGATGCTCAAGTCCGGCGGCTACTTGATCATCGATCCGGCCGAGGCGATGACCACCATCGACGTCAATACCGGCGCCTTCGTCGGCCACCGCACCCTCGAGGAAACCATCTTCAAGACCAACCTCGAATCGGCCATCGCCATCGCCCGGCAGCTGCGGCTGCGCAACATCGGCGGCATCATCATCATTGACTTCATCGACATGGAAGACGAAGAGCACCAGCGCCAGGTGCTGCGCACGCTGGAAAAGCAACTGGAACGCGATCACGCCAAGACCAACATCATCGGCATCACCGAGCTGGGCCTGGTGCAGATGACCCGCAAGCGGACCCGCGAGAGCCTCGAGCAGGTGCTTTGCGAGCCCTGCGAGAGCTGCCAGGGGCGCGGCAAGCTGAAAACCCCGGAAACCATCTGCTACGAAATCTTCCGCGAGATCCTGCGCGAAGCCCGCGCCTACCAAGCCGAAGGCTACCTGGTGCTGGCCAACCAGAAGGTGGTCGACCGGCTGCTCGACGAGGAATCGGGCAACGTCGCCGACCTGGAGGCCTTCATCGGCCGTACCATCAAGTTCCAGGTCGAGAGCATGTATTCCCAGGAACAGTACGATGTGGTGCTGCTCTGAACGGCGCGTCCCGGGCGGCGGGCGGTAGGCAATGACGCGACTGCTCGACTGGTTGGTTTCCCTGCTGCGTGGCCTGCTCGGCTTCTGCGCGCTGGTGCTGGTACTGGCGGCACTCTATGTCAGTCTCGGCCGCGAGCTGGTGCCGATGGTGGCGGAGTATCGCGATGAGGTGCAGGACAAGCTGCAGGCTGTCGCCGGCATGCCGGTGCACATCGGCCGCCTGGAGGGGCGCTGGCAACGCCTGTCGCCGCTGCTGATCGCCCATGATGTGCAACTCGGCGACGGTGACGGCGCCGTGCGCCTGGAACAGCTGCGCCTGGTGCCCGACGTGCCGGCCAGCGTGCTGGCACGCCAGCCGCGCCTGGCCGCGCTGGAGCTGGAAGGGCTGCAGCTCAACCTCAGCGAGGACGAAGACGGGCGGTGGCGCCTGGAAGGCTTGCCGACGCGCCAGGATACCCAACCATTCGACCCGGCGCCGCTGTTCGCGACACTGCGACAGATCGGCTCGCTGACGCTGCTCGACAGCCAGGTCGTACTCGAACCACAGGGGGCGGAACCGCTCAGCCTGACTTATTTCGGCTTCACCCTGCAGGGCGGCGCCGATGCCCAGCGGCTGGATGGGCGCCTGGTCCTGCCGGATGGCCAGCCGCTCAGCTGGAGCCTGCGCACCCGTCTCGACGCCCGGCGCTGGCAGGACAGCGCTGCGCAGCTCTACCTCAGCCTGCCGCAGAGCGACTGGGCGCGCTGGCTGCCCAGGCGGCTGACCCGCGACTGGCGGGTCGAGCGGCTGCGTGCGGGCGGGGAGCTGTGGCTCGACTGGACGCAGGGCAGCGCGCAGCGCGCAGTGGCGCGGTTGCACGCACCGGAATTAGCGGGCGCCTATGGCAAGCGCAAGGCCGCGCAGGTTCAGGATCTGGCGCTGGCCGCCTATTTCCAGCGCGATGGCGATGGCTTCGACCTGCTGCTCGATTCGCTGGCCCTGAGCATGGGCGATACCCGCTGGGGCGAGGCGCGGCTGGCCCTGGATCGACGCGAGGGCTCGGCGCAGGTGGACGAAGTGTGGCACCTGCGCGCCGATCGCATCGACCTGGCGCCGCTGACGCCGCTGATCCAAGCCCTGGCGCCGCTGCCCGACACCGCGGCACAAGCGCTCGAGGCCCTGCGGCCGCGTGGCGCCGCGGAGAACCTGGATGTGCAGTATCGTCCGCAGGCAAGCCGCGGCGAGCGGGTCCGATTCGCCGCCAACCTCGACCAGCTCGGCTTTGGCGCCTACCACGGCGCGCCAGCGGCGGAAAACGTCAGCGGCAGCATCACTGGCGACCTCACCCAGGGCGAGCTGCGCCTGGCCACCGAGAACTTCGCCCTGCATCTGGATCACCTGTTTCCGACCCCCTGGCGCTACCAGCAGGCCAACGCACTGCTTACCTGGCACCTGGACGAGCAGGCGTTCACCCTGCGCAGCCCCTACCTGCAAGTGCTTGGCGAGGAGGGCCGCATCGCCGGCGATTTCCTGATCCGCATTACCCTGCCGCCGGACACCGAGGACTACATGGACCTGCGGGTCGGCCTGCGTGAAGGCGACGCCCGCTATACGGAGAAATACCTGCCGACGCTGTCCCCGGGCCTCAGCCCGGCTCTGGCCGACTGGCTGAAGCAGGCGATTCGCGGCGGCACCGTGGACGAAGGCTACTTCCAGTACCAGGGCTCATTGAACAAAGGCGCGGCCGACGAAGCGCGCAGCCTCAGCCTGTTCTTCAAGGTGCGCGATGCCGAACTGGCCTTCCAGCCCGGTTGGCCGGCCCTGCGCGAAGCCCGTGGCGACGTGTTCATCGAAGACAGCGGTGTGCGCGTGCGGGTACCCGAGGGCCGCCTGCTGGACAGCCGGGTGCGCGACGTCGCGGTGGACATTCCCCATGCCAGTGGTGGCCAGGCGCCGCGCCTGGCGCTGGACGGCGAGCTGGACAGCAGCCTGGGCGACGCCCTGCGCATACTCAAGGACGCGCCGCTGGGAACCGCCGAGACGTTTGCCGGCTGGCACGGAGAGGGGCCCCTGGCCGGCAGGTTGAAGCTGGATATTCCTCTGCGCAAAGAGGCACGACCGGCCCGCGTGCAGGTCGACTTCGCCACCGAGGGCGCGACCCTGCGCCTGAGCCAGCCGGCACTGGAACTCACGAAACTGGCCGGCGCGTTCCGCTTCGACAACGCCAGCGGGCTCAGCGCGTCGGACATCCGTGCCCAGGCGCTGGGCCACGCGGTGCGCGGCAAGGCCTTCGCCGAGGGCAGCGAGGGGCATGTCCGCACTCGCATCGAAGCCGATGGCCGGGTGGCCTGGACCGCGCTGGGCAACTGGCTGGGCGTGCGGCAACCCCTGCCGCTGGCCGGTGAGCTGCCCTACCGACTGCAATTGATCCTGGATGGCGTCGATAGCCAGTTGCGCGTGCAGTCCAGCCTCCAGGGCCTGGCCGTCGATCTGCCGGAGCCGTTCGCCAAGCCCGCGCAGGCCTCCCGCGAAAGCCAGCTGCGCATGACCCTGGCCGGCGCCGAGCGGCGCTACTGGTTCGACTATGGCGACTTGGCCAGCCTCAGCCTGGCCGCGGCGCCCGGGCAACTGGCCGGTGCCCGCGGCGAGCTGCGCCTCGGCGCGGCGGCAAGCCTGCCGACCGACGCCGGTCTGCGTATCCGCGGCAGCCTGGAAGAGCTGGACTGGTCGGCCTGGCAGGCGGCGCTGGCGCCGTTCGTGGCCAAGCCGGATGCCGATGCCAAGCAGTTGCTGCGGGGCGCCGACTTGCATATCCAGCGCTTCCAGGGCTTCGGTACCACGCTCGAGGGGCTGGACGTCAACCTGTCGCGCGGCGACGCCGGCTGGCAACTGGCGTTGGACAGTCAGCGGCTCAAGGGACGGGTCGGCTTGCCAGAGGCCGCCGCTGCGCCCATCGACGTCGACCTCGACTACCTGCGCCTGCCGGCCAGCGACCTCTCGCCAGCGGCAAGCGCGGAGCGTGCCGACCCCCTGGCGGCGGTGGACCCCCGCCAGATTCCGGCGCTGGATGTACGCATCGGCCAGCTGTTCCAGGGCGACAGCCTGCTCGGCGCCTGGTCGCTGAAGGCTCGGCCGGTGAGCGACGGCGTGCGCTTCGACGAGCTGCAACTGGGACTCAAGGGGCTCGACATCAGCGGCACGGCCGGCTGGCAAGGCACTGCGGGCAATACCAGCAGTTGGTTCAAGGGCCGTCTGGAGGGACAGAACCTGGCCGATGTGCTGCGGGCCTGGAATTTCGCGCCGAGCGCCACCAGCGAGCGCTTTCGTCTCGATGCGGATGGCCGCTGGCCGGGCTCGCCAGCGCAGGTCGGTGTCAAACATTTCACCGGCACGCTGGATGCCAGCCTGCGTAAAGGACAGTTCGTCGAGGTCGAGGGCGGCGCCCAGGCCCTGCGCGTGTTCGGCCTGCTCAATTTCAACTCGATTGGCCGGCGGCTGCGCCTGGACTTCTCCGACCTGCTCGGCAAGGGACTCAGCTACGACCGGGTCAAGGGTACGCTGGAGGGCAACGATGGGGTTTACGTGACGCGCACGCCGATCACTCTGACCGGCCCCTCGAGCAACCTCGAACTGGACGGTACCCTCGATCTGGCCAACGATCAGGTGGATGCCAAGCTGCTGGTGACCCTGCCGGTCACCAACAACCTGCCGCTGGCGGCGCTGATCGTCGGTGCGCCGGCCATCGGTGGCGCGCTGTTCGTGGTCGACAAGCTGCTCGGCGACCGGGTGGCGCGGTTCGCCAGCGTGCAATACAAGGTCCAGGGCGCCTGGCAGGACCCGAAGATCACCTTCGACAAGCCGTTCGAGAAACCCCAATAGCCGACGACGAGCGCGAGGGCGCGCTCGCCAGGGACTGCAGATCATGAACTTCGCCGTCATCCAGATGGTCAGCCAGGAAGACGTACCAGTTAACCTGGCCACCGCTCGTCGCCTGCTGGAGCAGGCAGCCGAAGCGGGAGCGCGGCTTGCCGTGCTGCCGGAAAACTTTGCCGCCATGGGGCGTCGCGACCTGGCCGCGCTCGGCCGCGCCGAGGCACTGGGGGAAGGGCCGATCCTGCCATGGTTGCAACGCACGGCTCGCGACCTAAGGTTATGGATAGTCGCCGGGACCTTGCCGCTGCCGCCCCAAGGGCGACCGGACGCCAAGTCACATGCCTGCTCGCTGCTGGTCGACGACCAGGGCCAGCAGGTCGCGCGCTACGACAAGCTGCACCTGTTCGACGTCGATATCGCCGACAGCCGCGGCCGCTACCGGGAGTCCGATGACTATGCCCATGGCGCCGACCTGGTGGTGGCGGACACGCCGGTCGGGCGCCTGGGGCTGACGGTCTGCTACGACCTGCGCTTTCCCGAGCTGTACAGCGCGCTGCGTGAGGCGGGAGCGGAGTTGATCAGCGCGCCGTCGGCCTTCACCGCGGTGACCGGCGCGGCGCATTGGCAGGTGCTGGTGCGGGCGAGGGCCATCGAGACCCAGTGTTACCTGCTCGCGGCCAATCAGGGCGGCGTGCATCCCGGGCCCCGGGAGACCTTCGGCCACTCGACCATCGTCGATCCCTGGGGCCGGGTGCTCGCTGAGCGGGAGCAGGGGGAAGCGCTTCTGCTGGCCCGTCGCGATGTCCAGGAACAGACGGCGATCCGTCAGCGCATGCCGGTGCAGCAGCACCGACGTTTTTCAGTGTCGACCGTGCAACGGCCGATAGCCTCGGAGTGAATATGAGCGAGTTGTTGTTATCCGTTAGTGACCACCTGCTGGCCCCCGGTGGCCTGGACATCGAGCGGCTGCAGCCGATCCTCGGCGAGCTGTCCGGACCCGGCATCGACGCCGCCGACCTCTACTTCCACGGCCAGGTCTCGGAAACCTGGGTGTTGGAGGACGGCATCGTCAAGGAAGGCAGTTTCCACCTCGACCAGGGTGTCGGCGTGCGGGCGCTGTCCGGCGAGAAGACCGGCTTCGCCTACAGCAACGCGATCACCCCCGAGGCGCTGAGCCTGGCGGCGCGCGCCGCGCGTTCGATCGCCCGCGCCGGTCAGGAGGGCCGCGTGCAGGCTTTCGCCAGTCGCGAGGTGGCCCGCCTTTATGGGCCGGACAACCCACTGGAGGTGCTCAGCCGAGCGGAGAAGGTCGAACTGCTGCAGCGCGTCGACCTTGCCACCCGTGCGCTCGACCCGCGCATCAGGCAGGTGACCGTGAGCCTTGCCGGCGTCTGGGAGCGTGTGCTGGTGGCAGCCGCCGACGGCAGCCTGGGCGCCGACGTGCGGCCCCTGGTGCGCTTCAATGTCAGCGTCATCGTCGAGCAGAACGGCCGCCGCGAACGCGGTGGCCATGGTGGCGGCGGGCGCACCGACTATCGCTATTTCCTCGCGGACGACCGGGCCATGGGCTATGCGCGCGAAGCGCTGCGCCAGGCGCTGGTCAACCTGGAGGCGGTGCCGGCGCCGGCCGGCACCTTGCCGGTGGTGCTCGGGCCGGGCTGGTCCGGCGTGCTGCTGCATGAGGCGGTCGGTCATGGCCTGGAAGGGGATTTCAATCGCAAGGGCAGCTCCGCCTACAGCGGCCGGGTCGGCGAGAAGGTCGCGTCGAGCCTGTGCACCATCGTCGACGACGGCACCCTGGAGGGGCGACGCGGCTCCCTGAGCATGGACGACGAGGGCACCCCGACCCAGTGCACCACGCTGATCGAGAATGGCGTGCTCAAGGGCTACATGCAGGACAAGCTGAATGCCCGCCTGATGGGCGTGACGCCGACCGGCAACGGGCGCCGCGAGTCCTATTCGCACCTGACCATGCCGCGCATGACCAATACCTACATGCTGGCCGGGCAGAGCGATCCGGCGGAAATCATCGCCTCGGTGAAGAAGGGCATCTACTGCGCCAACCTTGGTGGCGGCCAGGTGGATATCACCAGCGGCAAGTTCGTCTTTTCCACCAGCGAGGTTTATCTGATCGAGGACGGCAAGCTGGGCGCGCCGGTGAAGGGCGCCACCCTGATCGGCAACGGCCCGGAAGTGATGACGCGGGTATCGATGGTCGGCAACGACCTGTCGCTGGATAGCGGCATCGGCACCTGCGGCAAGGACGGCCAATCGGTGCCCGTCGGCGTTGGCCAGCCGACCCTGAAGCTCGATGCCATTACCGTGGGAGGTACGGGGTAAGGCAGGGGCAAGCTACGAGCTATGGGTTGCAAGCTGCAGGCGTTTCTGTTGCAGCCTGAGGCTCGCAGCTTGTAGCTGCTCTAGCGCAGTCCGCGCTTGGTCTCGTCCAGCTCGCGGATATATTTGAAAATCTTTCGGCTGGCGGCCGGCGGTTTGTTCCGCGCCGCTTCATGCTGGGCATGGCGGATCAGGCCGCGCAGGTGCTGGCGGTCAGCCTCCGGGTAGTCGGCGACGAAGCTCTCAAGGGCGGCGTCGCCATCGGTCACCAGGCGATCGCGCCAGCGCTCGAGCGCGTGGAAGCGCTCGTTGTACTGGCGGGTCGAGGCATCCAGTTGGTCGACCAGGGCGAGGATCGCCTCGACGTCCTGGTCGCGCATCAGTTTGCCGATGTACTGGATATGGCGTTTGCGCGCGATGTGCGCAGTGTGCTTGGAGGCATCGGCCAGCGCCTTGCGCAGCGGCTCGGTGAGCGGCAGGCGGTCGAGCAGCTCGGGCTTGAGAGTGGTCAGACGTTCACCGAGTTCCTGCAGGGCATGCAGCTCGCGTTTGACCTGGGATTTGCTCTTCTCCTCGGAGAAGGCGTCGTCGTGAAATTCAGACATGGGGGCGATCCAGTGGGAAACGCCGCCATGATAACAGCAGCGGTAAAGCCAAGGTGCCAGGCCGATGGTCAGGGCCGTACCGTTCGCTACGATCTACCGCTTCAGGAGTGTTTTATGAGCGCAGCAGAGTCAACAGTCGGTCCGCAGGACCTGGCGCAATTGCAGGCCAAGGTCGAACGCATCATCGCCGAGGCCCGGCGCCAGGGCGCCAGTGCCTGCGAGGTTTCGGTCTCGGTGGAGCAGGGGCTGTCCACCACCGTGCGCCAGCGCGAAGTGGAAACCGTCGAATTCAATCGTGACCAGGGGTTCGGCATCACGCTCTACAGCGGCAAGCGCAAGGGCTCGGCAAGCACGTCGGCGACCGGCGAGGAGGCCATTCGTGAAACCGTTGCCGCCGCCCTGGCGATCGCCCAGCATGCGTCCGAAGACGAATGCTCGGGGCTGGCGGACGCGGACCTGATGGCACGCGAGCTGCCCGAACTGGACCTGTTCCATCCCTGGTCGATCACCCCCGAACAGGCCATCGAAAGGGCGTTGTCCTGCGAAGCGGCTGCTTTCGATACCGATTCGCGCATCAAGAATGCCGACGGCACCACCCTCAATACCCATCGTGGCTGCCGGGTCTATGGCAACAGCCATGGGTTCATCGGCGGTTATGCCAGTACCCGCCACAGCCTGAGCTGCGTGATGATCGCCGAGGGCGAAGGACAGATGCAGCGCGACTACTGGTACGACGTCAGCCGCCAGGGCGAGGCCCTGGCCGATGCTACCCAGATTGGCCGCCGTGCCGCCGAGCGCGCGGTCTGTCGTCTCGGTGCCCGTCCGGTGGCCACCTGCGAGGTTCCGGTGCTGTTTGCCGCGGAAGCCGCCACTGGTCTGTTCGGTCATTTTCTCGCCGCTATTTCGGGCGGCAACCTGTATCGCAAATCGTCGTTCCTCGAAGGCGCGCTGGGGCAGCGGCTGTTCCCCGAATGGCTGAGCCTGGACGAACGTCCGCACATCCCCCGCGCGCTGGGCAGCGCGGCATTCGATAGCGATGGCCTGGCCACCTACGCCAAGCCCTTCGTACAGGACGGCGAACTGGTTTCCTACGTGCTCGGCACCTATTCCGGGCGCAAGCTGAACCTACCCAGCACGGCCAATGCCGGCGGCGTGCACAACCTGTTCGTCAGCCACGGCGACGAGGGCCAGGCCGCGCTGATCCGCCGCATGGGTCGGGGTCTGCTGGTGACCGAGCTGATGGGGCAGGGGCTGAATATGGTCACCGGCGACTATTCGCGGGGAGCCGGTGGTTATTGGGTGGAAAACGGCGAAATCCAGTTCCCCGTCCAGGAGGTGACCATCGCCGGCAACCTGCGCGATATGTTCCGCCAGATCCTGGCGGTGGGCAGCGACCTGGAGCTGCGCAGCAACATCCGCACAGGGTCAGTGCTGATCGAGAAGATGACGGTGGCAGGCAGTTAGCGGCGGGCCGGGCGGCAGCGATGCGTGCTGCCCTATTCCTCTTCTTCGAAGCGGTTATTGATCAGCTCGATCAGCGCGCTCAGCGCTTCTTCCTCCTGCTCGCCTTCAGTGTGCAGGTAGATGTCGGTGCCCTTGCCGGCGGCGAGCATCATCACCGACATGATGCTCTTGCCGTCCACCAGGCTCTGCGGGTTCCGACCAATCCGTACGTGGCAGGGAAAGCGCCCGGCGACGCCAACGAATTTGGCGGCCGCTCGCGCATGCAGGCCCAGCTTGTTGATGATGGTTATCTCGCAGGCGGGCATCGCGCTTGAATCCTTCTAACTAAGGTCGCGGTGTCGGACCTGAACGTTCTTCAATGGTTGTTTGAGCGCGCGGCCGAGACGTTCGGCCAGGTACACCGAGCGGTGGTGGCCGCCGGTGCAGCCAATGGCAATGGTCACATACGCACGGTTGCTGGCCGCGAAGCGTGGCAGCCACTTATGCAGGTAGGCTTGGATATCCTGGAACATCTCCTCTACGTCGGGCTGGGCCGCCAGATAATCGATGACCGGCTGATCCAGCCCCGAGAAATCACGCAGGTCGGGTTTCCAGTAGGGATTGGGTAGACAGCGGACATCGAATACCAGGTCGGCATCGATCGGCATGCCGCGCTTGAAGCCGAACGATTCGACCAGAAAGGCGGTGCCCGGTTCCGGCTTGTTCAGCAGGCGGACCTTGATGCTATCGCGCAGCTGATAGAGATTCAGATGGGTGGTGTCGATCTTCAGGTCGGCCAGGTCCGAAATCGGACCCAGCAGCTGCGCCTCATCCTGGATGGCTTCGGCCAGCGAGCGGTTCTCATCGGTCAGCGGATGGCGTCGGCGGGTTTCCGAGAAGCGCTTGAGCAGGGCTTCGTCATCGGCGTCCAGATAGAGTACGTCGCACTGGATATGGCGGGCGCGCACCTCGTCGAGCAACTCGGGAAAGCGCTGCAGGTGGCTGGGCAGGTTGCGCGCATCGATGGAAACGGCGACCTGGGGTTGCAATAGTTCGGTATGCAGCAGGGCCCGTTCGGCCAACTCCGGGAGCAGGCCGGCCGGCAGATTGTCGATGCAGTAAAAGCCGTTATCCTCCAGCACATCGAGGGCGGTGCTCTTGCCCGAGCCGGAGCGGCCGCTGACGATGATCAAGCGCATGTCGGACCCTTACGAGTTGTTCTGCACGTCCACTACCACCTGATACAGGTCTTCACTGCTCGGTGCCTGGCGCAGTCGCTCGCGCACCTCGCTGCGGTCGAGCATGCTGGCGATCTGGCGAAGCAGTTCCAGGTGCGCGTCGGTGGCGGCCTCCGGAACCAGCAGAACGAACAGCAGGTCCACCGGGGCGCCGTCGATGGCGTCGAAGTCCACCGGTCGATCCAGACGCAGCAACGCACTGATCGGTGCGGCACAGCCGGGTAGGCGGCAGTGGGGGATGGCGATGCCATTGCCGAAGCCGGTCGAGCCGAGTTTCTCGCGGGCGATCAGGCTCTCGAAGATGTCCTGCGCATCGAGGTCCGGTAGCTCGCGGGCAACCAAATTGGCGATCTGTTCGAGAACGCGCTTCTTGCTGCCGCCCGGCACGTTCACCAGGGAACGGCCGGGGGTCAGGATATTTTCAAGTCGGATCATAGGAAGGGGAGGTCAGCGGGCCATGGCGCCCTGCTGGCGGTCGAGCTGCTTTTCCTTGTGCTTGATCAGTTGTCGGTCGAGCTTGTCGGTGAGCAGGTCGATGGCCGCGTACATGTCCTCATGCTCGGCATTGGCGACGACCTCGGCGCCTGAAACGTGCAGGGTGGCTTCGATCTTCTGTCTGAGTTTTTCGACCGTCATGATCACCTGCACGTTGGTGATCCGGTCGAAGTGGCGCTCCAGTCGGCCGAGTTTCTCGTCGACATAGTCGCGCAGGGCGTCGGTCACATCCAGCTGATGTCCACTGATGTTGACTTGCATACCGCTTCTCCTTGTTGCCGTGTGTGTAGAGACAAGCTAACGGGCTTGCCACCGGAACACTTTGGCGTGGATCAAGTTCGCATCACATTAGTCGCTTGCGTTCGCTGGAAGGCGCTATACCGAGGGATTCACGGTATTTGGCGACTGTGCGACGGGCTACTTGAATGCCCTGTGCTTCCAGTAAACCAGCGATCTTGCTGTCGCTCAACGGCTTTTTCGGATTTTCCGCGGCGACCAGTTTTTTCAGGATGGCGCGGATCGCCGTGGACGAGCATTCGCCGCCCTCGGCGGTGCTGACGTGGCTCGAGAAGAAGTATTTCAACTCGTATATGCCGCGGGGAGTGTGCATGAATTTCTGTGTGGTAACGCGGGAAATGGTCGACTCGTGCATGCCCACGGCCTCGGCGATGTCGTGCAGTACGAGCGGCTTCATCGCTTCGTCCCCGTACTCCAGGAAGCCGCGTTGGTGCTCGACGATCTGCGTGGCGACCTTCATCAGGGTTTCGTTGCGGCTCTGCAGGCTCTTGATGAACCAGCGGGCCTCCTGCAGCTGATTGCGCATGAAGGTGTTGTCGGTACTGGAGTCGGCGCGTTTGACGAAGCCTGCGTAGTGCGGGTTGACCCGCAGGCGCGGCACCGCCTCCTGATTGAGTTCCACCAGCCAGCGCTCGTTGTGCTTGCGCACGATTACATCGGGTACTACGTATTCGGGTTCGCTGGCTTCGATCTGCGAGCCTGGCCGCGGGTTGAGGCTCTGGATCAGCTCGATCACCTGCCGCAGCTCGTCCTCCTTGAGCTTCATACGGCGCATCAACTGGCTGTAGTCGCGGCTGCCGAGCAGTTCGAGGAAGTCCCCCGCCAGGCGCTGGGCCTCGCTCAGCCAGGGGGTGCTGGCCGGCAGCTGGCGCAATTGCAGCAACAGGCACTCGCGCAGGTCGCGCGCGCCGATGCCGGCCGGCTCGAATTGCTGGATACGGTGCAGGACGGCTTCGACCTCGTCGAGTTCGATGTCGAGTTCCGGATCGAAGGCTTCGACGACCTCCTCGAGGGTTTCTTCGAGATAGCCCTGGTTATTGATGCAGTCGATCAGGGTGACGGCGATCAATCGGTCCTTGTCGGACATCGGCGCCACGTTCAGCTGCCAGAGCAGGTGGCTTTGCAGGCTTTCGCCGGCGGAGGTGCGAGTGGTGAAGTCCCACTCGTCGTCGTCACTGCTCGGTAGGCTGCTGGCGCTGGTCTGGTAGATGTCTTCCCAGGCGGTATCGACCGGCAGCTCGTTGGGAATGCGGTCATGCCATTCGCCATCCTCCAGGCTCTCCACGTCGCTGCTGGATTCCTGGAAGCTGGTTTCCTGGCTGCTGCTGTTGTCCTGGCCGTTCGGTGGGGTCTGTTCGGCGCTATCGGCCAGCGGGTCGGAGTTGTCGAAGTCGTCGCCTTCCTCCTGCCGCTCGAGCATCGGGTTGGATTCCAGGGCCTCCTGAATTTCCTGCTGCAAATCCAGGGTGGACAGTTGGAGGAGGCGGATGGCCTGTTGCAGCTGCGGGGTCATCGTCAGCTGCTGGCCCATTTTAAGGACTAGCGAAGGTTTCATACGCACCTTGTTTGCCGGCGCTCAGCGCCTTTCCACAACAGGGCGCCAGACAAGCGCCACCAGGAAGCAAATTATATGCCTGACCTCTCGGGGTTTGCCTACAACTTCGTGAGGAAAAGTTGCGCCATTACAGGCGGAACTCGTGACCCAGGTAGACTTCCTTGACCAACTGGTTGGCCAGGATGGTGTCGGCGTCGCCTTCGGCGATCAGTTGGCCGTCATTGACAATATAGGCGGTTTCGCAGATGTCCAAGGTTTCGCGCACGTTGTGATCGGTGATCAACACGCCGATGCCCTTGGCCTTGAGATGGTGGATGATCTGCTTGATGTCGCCCACCGAGATCGGGTCGACGCCCGCGAAGGGTTCGTCGAGCAGAATGAATTTCGGCTCGGTGGCCAGGGCGCGGGCGATTTCCGCACGGCGACGCTCGCCGCCGGAAAGGCTCATGCCGAGGTTGTCGCGGATGTGGCTGATGTGGAATTCCTGCAACAGGCTTTCCAGTGCCTGGCGACGGCCGGCGCGGTCCAGATCCTTGCGGGTTTCCAAGATGGCCATGATGTTGTCGGCCACGCTGAGCTTGCGAAAGATCGAGGCTTCCTGTGGCAGGTAACCGATCCCGGCACGGGCACGGCCATGCATTGGCAGGTGAGTGACGTCCTGCTGGTCGATCAGCACCCGACCTTGGTCGGCGCCGACCAGGCCGACGATCATGTAGAAGCAGGTGGTCTTGCCGGCGCCGTTGGGGCCGAGCAGGCCGACGATCTGGCCGCTGTCGATGGACAGGCTGACGTCGCGAACCACCTGGCGGCCTTTGTAGCTCTTGGCCAGGTGTTGGGCTTTGAGGGTCGCCATTACTGGGCTTGGCCTTCTTTTTTCTTCGGCTGGATGATCATATCGATGCGCGGGCGCGGCGTGGTCAGCGGCGTACCGGTGGCACGGCCGGCGTTGACGATCTGACGGCGGGTGTCATAGACGATCTTCTCGCCCTCGAAGGTGTTGCCTTCCTGGATCACCTTGGCCTGGTCGATCAATACCACGCGCTCCTTGTCGGCGAAGTACTGGATGGTCAGGCCATAGGCCTTGACGATCTGCTTGTCCTCGGCTGGCAGTTGCTCGTAGTAGGCGGGCTTGCCGACCGCGGTGAAGACTTCGATATCACCTTGCTGGTTCTGGGTGATGGTGACGGTGTTACCGGTGATCTTCAGGGTGCCCTGGGTGATCACCACGTCGCCGCGGTAGACCGCCACGCCTTGCTTGTCGTCGAGTTCCGCGCTGTCGGCCTGTACACGGATCGGTTGATCGCGGTCGCTAGGCAGTGCCCAGGCTGTCGCGCTTCCTAGCGCGGCGCTCAGGCTGAGCAGAAGGGGGAGGGTTTTAACGAACCTCATGTTGGCCTCTTACGTTGGACAGCAGGAGCATCCGGCCGTCGTTCAAATACGCTTTCATTCCCTGTGCCGTGGTCACCCCGTTGGCCGCCTCGATTCTAACGGCTTGCTGGGTTTGCGCATATTCCTTCTCGGGGAATACGGTCATGCGGCTGCTGGTGATGACGGTGGGGCGGCCCTTGGCGTCGGTACGCTCGATGCGTACGGCATCGATCAGTTCGACTTCCTTGCCCTGGGATGCCACTTCGCCGCGAGCGCTGCGCACGTGCCAGGGGTGAGGCGTGCCGCGATAGAGCAGCAGGTCGGGGTTGCTCAGCAAGGTGACGTCGCTGGCCTTGAGATGTTCGAGCTTGTCGGCGGTCATCTCATAGTGCAGGGCGCCGTCGGCCTGGAACTGCACGCTGTGGGCATTGAGCACATAGAAATCGACGGCCTTCTCGTCCACGGCAACCGGCGGTTTCTCCATGAAGCTTTCGGGGCGGATGTTCCAGTAGCCGAGTGCTGCGAACAGTGCGGCCAGTACCGAGAAAATAACGAAGAGTCGCAGTTTGCGCAGCATGCCGGGCCTATAGGTAAGCGGCCTGGGCAGCTTCGAGGCTGCCCTGGGCGCGCATGATCAGTTCGCAGAATTCCCGGGCCGCACCTTCGCCGCCGCGGGCCTGGGTGACGCCATGGGCGTGCTGGCGGACGAACGCATCGGCGCTTGCCACCGCCATGCCCAGGCCGACACGGCGGATCACCGGCAGGTCAGGCAGGTCGTCGCCCAGATAGGCCACGTGCTCGTAGCCCAATCCCAGCTCGCCGAGCAGTTCGTCGAGCACGACGATCTTGTCTTCTCGACCTTGGAACAGGTGATGGATGCCGAGGCCGCGTGCCCGGCGCTCGACCACCGGAGTGCTGCGGCCGCTGATGATGGCGGTGCGCACGCCCGAGGCGATCAGCATCTTGATACCGTGGCCGTCGAGCGTGTTGAAAGTCTTGAACTCGCTGCCGTCGGCGAGAAAGTACAGGCGACCGTCGGTGAGCACGCCGTCGACGTCGAAGATGGCTAGCTTGATGGCCTTGGCACGCTGCAGGAGCTGGTTCATCACATGACCCCTGCGCGCAGCAGGTCGTGCATGTTCAGTGCGCCGACCGGGCGGTCCTGGTCGTCCACTACCACCAATGAATTGATCTTGTTGTCTTCCATGATCTTCAGGGCCTCGGCGGCCAGCATCTCGGCGCGAGCGGTCTTGCCGTGGAGGGTCATCACCTCGTCGATGCTCGCCTGGCGTACGTCGATGCCCTTGTCCAGGGTGCGGCGCAGGTCGCCGTCGGTGAATACGCCAGCCAGGCGGCCCGAGTCGTCGATCACCACGGTCATGCCCAGGCCCTTGCGGGTCATTTCCAGCAGTGCCTCGCGCAGCGAGGTGCCGCGCATCACCTGGGGCAGGCGTTCACCAGCGTGCATCACGTTCTCCACTTTCAGCAGCAGGCGACGACCGAGCGCCCCGCCAGGGTGCGAAAAGGCGAAATCTTCGGCGGTAAAGCCGCGGGCTTCCAGCAGGGCGATGGCCAGGGCGTCGCCCAGCACCAGAGAGGCGGTGGTGGAGGAGGTCGGCGCCAGGTTCAGCGGGCAGGCCTCCTGGGCGACCCGGGTGTCCAGATTGGCTTCGGCAGCCTGGGCGAGCGGGGAGTCGGGGTTGCCGGTCATGCTGACCAGGGTGATGCCGAGGCGCTTGATCAGCGGCAGCAAGGTGACGATTTCCGCGGTCGAGCCGGAGTTGGACAGGGCGAGCACGATATCGTCGCGAGTGATCATGCCCATGTCGCCGTGGCTGGCTTCGGCTGGGTGCACGAAGAATGCCGGGGTGCCGGTGCTGGCTAGGGTGGCGGCGATCTTGTTACCAATGTGTCCGGACTTGCCCATGCCCACCACGACCACCCGACCCTTGCAGGCGAGGATCAGCTCGCAGGCGCGCACGAAATGGGCGTCGATACGCGGCAACAGGCCCTCAACGGCCTCGATTTCGAGGCGAATGGTGCGCTGCGCGGACTGGATCAAGTCGCTGGTCTGGCTCATGGTTGAAATGTTGCGGCCGCTTAAAAGGCGGGGATTATAGCGGGAAAGGCCGATTCGCTCACTATTGTTTGCCAAGGTTGTCGCAGAGTGCGTACGGTTTGCCGCTTGGGCGGCCGATGGTGGCGGTGATATAGTGCGCGGCCAATTCGGCCGGGCCTGCTGCTGTGGTTTCCCGCTCATGGGACCGGTTGTCAGGGAGGCCGCATCGCAAGGAGTCTAGAGTGAGCGCCGATAACGCCTACGCGGTCGAGCTGAAGGGAGTGACCTTCCGGCGGGGCACGCGCAGCATTTTCAATAATGTCGATATCCGCATACCGCGTGGCAAGGTCACCGGCATCATGGGGCCTTCCGGGTGCGGCAAGACGACGTTGCTGCGGCTGATCGCCGCCCAACTGAAGCCGACCAGCGGTGAAGTATGGGTCAACGGGCAGAACCTGCCGACCCTCTCGCGCGGCGATCTGTTCGACATGCGCAAGCAGTTTGGTGTGCTGTTCCAGAGCGGCGCGCTGTTCACCGATCTCGATGTGTTCGAGAACGTCGCGTTCCCCCTGCGTGTCCATACCAAGCTGCCGGACGAAATGATCCGCGACATCGTGCTGATGAAGCTGCATGCAGTGGGCTTGCGCGGGGCTGCCGAACTGATGCCGGACGAGCTGTCGGGTGGCATGAAGCGCCGCGTTGCCCTGGCGCGGGCCATTGCGCTGGATCCGCAGATTCTGATGTGCGACGAGCCGTTCGCCGGCCAGGACCCGATCGCCATGGGGGTGCTGGTGCGGTTGATTCGGCTGCTCAACGATGCGCTGGGTATCACTAGTATTGTGGTCTCCCACGACCTCGCCGAGACGGCCAGCATTGCCGACTACCTGGTGGTGGTGGGCGACGGTCAGGTGCTCGGGCAGGGCACGCCGGCCGAACTGATGCACTCCGACAACCCGCGCATCCAGCAATTCATGACCGGTGCGGCGGACGGGCCGGTACCATTCCACTATCCGGCGCCGGATTACCGCGACGACCTTCTGGGGGCACGCTGATGCGCAGGACTTCAATGCTCGAGCGCATCCGTCTGCTCGGTCGTGCCGGTATCGATGTGGTCGAGGCCATGGGGCGCTCGACCCTGTTCCTGGTGCATGCGCTGTTCGGTCGCGATGGCGTGGGGCACGGCTTCCAGTTGCTGGTCAAGCAGCTCTATTCCATCGGTGTGATGTCGCTGGCCATCATCGTCGTCTCAGGTGTGTTCATCGGCATGGTGCTGGCGCTGCAGGGCTACAACATTCTGGTTGCCTACGGTTCCGAGCAGGCGGTCGGGCAGATGGTGGCGCTGACCTTGTTGCGCGAACTGGGGCCGGTGGTGACCGCGCTGCTGTTCGCCGGGCGTGCCGGATCGGCGTTGACCGCGGAAATCGGCAACATGAAATCCACCGAGCAGTTGTCCAGCCTGGAAATGATCGGCGTCGATCCGCTCAAGTACGTGGTTGCGCCGCGCCTCTGGGCGGGTTTCATCTCCATGCCGTTGCTGGCGATGATCTTCAATGTGGTGGGCATCTGGGGTGCCGGCATGGTTGCCGTGGACTGGTTGGGCGTCTACGAGGGCTCGTTCTGGGCCAATATGCAGAACAGCGTGAGTTTCAGTGAGGACGTGCTCAACGGCGCGATCAAGAGCATCGTCTTCGCCTTTGTGGTGACCTGGATCGCCGTATTCCAGGGCTATGACTGTGAGCCGACCTCGGAAGGGATCAGCCGCGCAACGACAAGAACCGTCGTCCATGCCTCGCTCGCCGTGCTGGGTCTGGACTTCATTCTGACCGCTTTGATGTTTGGAGACTTCTGATGCAAATCCGCACCCTGGAAATCGGTGTCGGCCTGTTCCTCCTGGCCGGGATATTGGCCTTGCTGTTGCTGGCGTTGCGTGTCAGCGGGCTGTCGGTGGGCAGCAGTGGTGACGCCTACAAGCTCTATGCGAACTTCGACAATCTGGCCGGTTTGACGGTCAGAGCCAAGGTGACCATGGCAGGCGTCACCATCGGCAAAGTCACGGCCATCGACCTGGATCGCGATACTTACACGGGGCGGGTGACCATGGAGATCGAGCGGCGCGTCAATAACCTGCCGATCGATTCCACTGCCTCCATCCTGACCGCCGGTCTGTTGGGCGAAAAGTACATCGGTATCAGTGTCGGCGGCGAAGAGGAAGTGCTGCGTAACGATGGCATCATTCGCGATACCCAGTCTTCGCTGGTGTTGGAAGATCTGATCGGCAAGTTCCTGATCAACTCGGTGAATAAAGAGCAAGCCAAATGAGGAAAGACTCCATGCTTACTGCTTTGCGTCGCGGCCTTCTGGTGTTGCTGGCCGCTCTCCCGCTGATCGCCAGCGCCACCTCCGGCCCGCAGCAGATCGTGCAGCGCACCACCGATGAGCTGCTCAGCGACCTCAAGGCCAACAAACAGACCTATCGCAGCAACCCGGGCGATTTCTACGATGCGCTGAACCGCATTCTGGGGCCGGTGGTGGATGCCGAGGGCATTTCCCGCAGCATCATGACCGTGAAGTATTCGCGCAAGGCGACACCCGAGCAGATGCGCCGCTTCGAAGAGAACTTCAAGCGCAGCCTGATGCAGTTCTACGGCAATGCGCTGCTCGAGTACGACAATCAGACCATTCGCGTGCTGTCGGCCCGCGAGGAGGGTGCCGACCGCGCCAGTGTGGGCATGGAAGTCATCGACAACAAGGGTACCGTTTATCCGGTGTCCTACACGCTGGTGAAGAACGACGGCACCTGGATGTTGCGCAACGTGATCATCAACGGCATCAACGTTGGCAAGCTGTTCCGTGACCAGTTCGCCGACGCCATGCAGCGCAATGGCAACGATCTGGACAAGACCATCGATGGCTGGGTCGAGGTAGTGGCCAGGGCGAAGGAAAGCGAGGCCGCCAAGCAGGCGGGTGGCGATGAGTGAGACCCGTATCGTCGAGTCGACCGCCGGCGAAATCCGCCTGAGCGGCGTGCTCGACTTCCGCAGCGGGCCGCTTCTGCGCGAGCAGGGACAGGCGCTGATCCGACGCAGCACGGCGAAAGCGCTGGTGCTCGATTGCTCGGCAGTGGAGAAGTCCAGCAGTGTCGGCCTCGCCCTGCTGCTGGCCTTCATGCGCGACGCCCAGGCCACTGCTAAGCGCCTGAGCGTGCGCGGTCTGCCCGCGGACATGCGACAGATTGCCCAGGTCTGCGGTCTGCTCGAGTTGCTGCCGCTGGAGGTTTGAGCCGGCCGAGGCGCCTGCCGATCCGGGGTTCGCAGGCGCAGGGCTTTTTTGTATGATGGCCGACCCGCGCGCGTAGGGCGCCGATCGAGGTTGAGCATGCAGGCCGTAGAAGTGAAAGACCTCCTGGAGGCAAAGTTGCCGGGCACCCAGGTAGAAGTGGAAGGTGAAGGCTGCAACTTCCAATTGAATCTGATCAGCGACGAACTGGCCGGCATGAGCCCGGTGAAGCGTCAGCAGCAGGTTTATGCCCATCTGAACGCCTGGATCGCCGATGGCAGCATCCATGCCGTGACCATGAAATTCTTCAGCCGCGCCGCCTGGGCAGAGCGTTCCTGAGCCTGCGGGCGACGAGACTCCTATGGACAAATTGATTATTACCGGCGGTCACCGCCTCGATGGCGAAATCCGCATTTCCGGTGCCAAGAATTCCGCGTTGCCGATCCTGGCCGCCACGCTGCTGGCCGATAGCCCGGTCACCGTCTGCAACCTGCCGCACCTGCACGACATCACCACCATGATCGAGCTGTTCGGCCGCATGGGCGTGCAGCCGGTCATCGACGAAAAGCTCAGCGTCGAAGTGGATGCCACCACCATCAAGACCCTGGTCGCCCCCTATGAGCTGGTCAAGACCATGCGCGCCTCGATCCTGGTGCTGGGACCGATGGTTGCGCGTTTCGGCGAGGCCGAAGTAGCGCTGCCCGGTGGCTGTGCCATCGGTTCGCGGCCGGTCGACCTGCATATCCGCGGCCTTGAGGCCATGGGCGCGCAGATCGACGTCGAGGGCGGCTACATCAAGGCCAAGGCTCCGGCTGGCGGCCTGCGCG
This sequence comes from Zestomonas ipomoeae, assembly GCF_057128665.1. Taxonomy (NCBI): domain Bacteria; kingdom Pseudomonadati; phylum Pseudomonadota; class Gammaproteobacteria; order Pseudomonadales; family Pseudomonadaceae; genus Zestomonas; species Zestomonas ipomoeae. Next base: position 104,463 of record NZ_JBSKHQ010000007.1, on the reverse strand, counting down.
GCGCGCACTTCTTCTTCGATACCGTCAGCGTGACCGGTACCGAGAACATCATGATGGCCGCCACCCTGGCCAATGGGCGTAGCGTGCTGGAAAACGCCGCCCGTGAGCCGGAAGTGGTCGACCTGGCCAACTGCCTGATCGCCATGGGCGCGCAGATCCAGGGTGCCGGTACCGACACCATCATCATCGACGGCGTCAAGCGCCTTGGCGGCGCGCGCTACAGTGTGATGCCGGACCGCATCGAAACTGGCACCTACCTGGTGGCCGCGGCTTCCACGGGGGGGCGGGTGAAGGTCAAGGACGCCGATCCGACGACCCTGGAAGCTGTGCTGCTCAAGCTGGAAGAAGCCGGCGCACATATCAATACCGGTGACAACTGGATCGAGCTGGACATGAAGGGCAACCGGCCGAAGGCGGTCAACCTGCGTACTGCTCCCTACCCGGCGTTCCCCACCGACATGCAGGCACAGTTCATCTCGATGAACGCGATTGCCGAAGGCACCGGTGCGGTGATCGAGACGGTCTTCGAAAACCGCTTCATGCATGTCTACGAAATGAATCGCATGGGCGCGCAGATCCTGGTCGAGGGCAACACCGCCATCGTCACCGGCGTGCCGCATCTGAAGGGCGCTCCGGTGATGGCCACCGACCTGCGGGCATCCGCCAGCCTGGTGATCGCCGGCCTGGTGGCCCAGGGCGATACCCTGATCGATCGCATTTACCACATCGACCGTGGCTACGAGTGCATCGAAGAGAAGCTGCAACTGCTCGGCGCCAAGATTCGCCGCGTGCCGGGTTAACCAAGGGACCTTCATGCTCACCATCGCCCTGTCCAAAGGCCGTATTCTCGACGACACCCTGCCGCTGCTCGCCGCGGCAGGCATCGTGCCCACCGAGAATCCGGACAAGAGCCGCAAGCTGATCATTCCGACCTCCCAGGAAGATGTGCGCCTGTTGATCGTGCGCGCCACCGATGTGCCGACCTATGTCGAACATGGCGCTGCCGATCTCGGCGTGGCCGGCAAGGACGTGCTGATGGAGTACGGCAGCCAGGACCTCTACGAACCGCTCGACCTGCGCATCGCCAACTGCAAGCTGATGACCGCCGGCAAGGTCGGTGCGCCGGAGCCCAAGGGGCGCCTGCGCGTGGCCACCAAGTTCGTCAACGTCGCCAAGCGTTTCTATGCCGAGCAGGGCCGCCAGGTCGACGTGATCAAGCTCTACGGCTCGATGGAGCTGGCGCCGCTGATCGGTCTGGCCGACAAGATCGTCGATGTGGTCGATACCGGCAACACGCTGCGCGCCAACGGGCTGGAGCCCCAGGAGCTGATCGCCACCATCAGCTCGCGGCTGATCGTCAACAAGGCTTCGATGAAGATGCAGCACGCGCGCATCCAGGCGTTGATCGAGACGCTGCGCGAAGCCGTGGAGCGACATCGGGCCTGACCTCGTCGCGACGCCTGTCGCGCGGCCGCCGGGGATCGGCGGCCATGCCGAAAACGCAGGAGCATCTTCGGCCCGCCTATCCGTGTCATAGCCAACTTTCTCGGGTGCCCGCACGGTGGGCTTGCTAGTCTAGCGGCGCCCGAGACTTTGCCATCACACGAGGCTTCGCCATGACCGCTCCCATCGCCATCCGCCGACTCGACGCCGCCGACCCGGATTTCGCCCGTCATCTGGATCATCTGCTGAGCTGGGAAAGCGTCTCCGACGATGCGGTCAACCAGCGCGTACTGGAGATCATACAGGCCGTGCGCGAACGGGGGGATGACGCACTGGTGGAGTTCACCCGGCGCTTCGATGGCCTGGAGGTGGCCGGCATGGCCGATCTGATCCTGCCGCGCGAGCGCCTGGAACTGGCCCTGACCCGCATCACTGCCGACCAGCGCACGGCACTGGAAAAGGCCGCTGAGCGCGTGCGCCTCTACCATGAACGGCAGAAACAGGATTCCTGGAGCTATACCGAGGCCGACGGTACCGTGCTCGGCCAGAAAGTCACCCCGCTGGATCGCGCCGGGCTCTACGTGCCGGGCGGCAAGGCATCCTACCCGTCGTCGGTGCTGATGAATGCCATCCCGGCCAAGGTGGCCGGAGTGCCGGAGGTGGTGATGGTGGTGCCGACCCCGCGCGGCGAGATCAACGAGATCGTCCTGGCCGCCGCCTGCATCGCCGGCGTCGACCGGGTGTTCACTATTGGCGGCGCCCAGGCCGTGGCTGCGCTGGCCTACGGTACCGAAAGCGTGCCGCCGGTGGACAAGATCGTCGGTCCCGGCAATATCTACGTGGCCACTGCCAAGCGCCACGTGTTCGGTAAGGTCGGCATCGACATGATCGCCGGTCCGTCGGAAATCCTCGTGGTCTGCGATGGCAATACCGATCCGGACTGGATCGCCATGGACCTGTTCTCCCAGGCCGAGCACGACGAAGACGCCCAGTCGATCCTGGTCAGCCCGGATGCGGCGTTCCTCGACAAGGTTGCCGCGAGCATTGCCGCGCTGCTGCCGACCCTGGAGCGCGAGGCGATTGCCCGCACTTCCCTGGAAAGCCGCGGCGCGTTGATCCAGGTAGCCGACATGGCCCAGGCCATCGACGTGGCCAATCGCATCGCGCCGGAGCACCTGGAGCTGTCGGTGGCCAATCCCGAGCAATACCTGCCGCAGATCCGTCATGCCGGTGCGATCTTCATGGGTCGCTATACCGCCGAGGCGCTGGGCGACTACTGCGCCGGGCCGAATCACGTCTTGCCGACCTCCGGCACGGCGCGCTATTCCTCGCCGCTGGGGGTATACGACTTCCAGAAGCGCTCGTCGATCATTCACTGCTCCGCCGAGGGTGCTTCGGAGCTGGGCAAGGTCGCCTCGGTACTGGCCCGCGGCGAGTCGCTCACTGCCCACGCGCGCAGCGCCGAATACCGCATTAAAGAATGATTCGTAGGGTGGGTTGGGCCGCAGGCCGTGACCCACCATGCCGACCGCCGCGTGGGTTGCGCCGTTTACACGGCTAACCCACCCTACGCAAACCGAACGAATTCGAGGAGAGAAGGGCAGATGAGCAAATTCTGGAGCCCCTTCGTCAAGGACCTGGTGCCCTATGTGCCCGGCGAGCAACCGAAGCTGGCCAGGCTGGTCAAGCTCAACACCAATGAGAACCCCTATGGGCCGTCGCCCAGGGCCATCGCCGCGATGCAGGCCGAGCTGGGCGACAGCCTGCGCTTGTACCCGGACCCCAACAGCGACCGCCTGAAGCAGGCGGTGGCAGATTACTATGGCGTGCAGACCAGCCAGGTATTCGTCGGCAATGGCTCCGACGAGGTGCTGGCCCACGCCTTCCACGGCCTGTTCCAGCATGGCAAGCCGCTGCTGTTTCCCGACGTGACCTACAGCTTCTATCCGGTCTACTGCGGGCTCTACGGGATTCCGTTCGAGGCGCTGGCACTGGATGAGCAGTTCCAGATTCGCGTCGAGGACTATGCACGGCCCAACGGCGGCATCATTTTCCCCAACCCCAATGCGCCGACCGGCTGCCTGCTGCCCCTGGAAGCGATCGAGCGGCTGCTGCAAACCAATCAGAACTCGGTGGTGGTGGTGGACGAGGCCTATATCGATTTCGGTGGGCAGACGGCTATCGCGCTGGTCGACCGCTACCCGAACCTGCTGGTGACCCAGACGCTCTCGAAGTCGCGCTCCCTGGCGGGTCTGCGGGTTGGCCTGGCGGTCGGTCATGCGGACTTGATCGAGGCGCTGGAGCGCATCAAGAACAGCTTCAATTCCTACCCACTGGATCGCCTGGCCATCGCCGGTGCGGCAGCGGCGTTCGAGGACCGCGACTACTTCGAACAGACCTGTCGGCAGGTGATCGAGAGTCGCGAGGCGGTGGTCAGCGGTCTGCAGGGGCTAGGATTCGAGGTGCTGCCGTCGGCCGCCAACTTCGTCTTTGCCAGCCACCCGGAGAAAGATGCGGCAGCGCTGGCTGCTGCGTTGCGCGAGCGAGGCGTGATCGTGCGTCACTTCAAGCAGCCGCGCATTGCCCAGTTCCTGCGCATCACCATCGGCACGCCCGAGCAGAACCAGGCCCTGGTCGGCGCGCTGCAGGGTTTTCTGTAGCAAAAGGAACGATGGCGCCCTGGGGCGCCATCGTTTTATCCGTTGCTGCCTGCGGGCGGCGGGCGCAGCCCGATTTCGGCAGTCAGCCTCAACGGCTTGCCGTTACGCAGGACGTCGATGTAGATGCTCTCTCCGGGCCTGGTTTGCGCCACCTGATTCATCGAGCGGCGGCCGTCGCTGGCCGGCTGGCCGTCGATGCTGAGGATCAGATCGCCCGGCTGCAAGCCGGCACGCTGCGCCGGACCGTCGCGATAGACCCCGGCGACGACGATGCCCGGACGGCCCTCCATGCCGAAGGACTCGGCCAGCTCGGGCGTCAGCGGTTGCACTTCGATGCCCAGCCAGCCACGAATCACCTGGCCGTGCTCGATGATCGCCTGCATGACGTCCAGCGCCAGCTTCACCGGAATGGCGAAGCCGATGCCCTGGGAGCCGCCTGACTTGGAAAAGATCGCCGTGTTGATGCCGATCAGGCTGCCCTGCGCGTCCACCAGCGCCCCGCCTGAGTTGCCGGGGTTGATGGCGGCGTCGGTCTGGATGAAGTCCTCGTAGGTATTGAGCCCCAGTTGATTGCGCCCGGTGGCGCTGATGATGCCCATGGTCACGGTCTGGCCGACACCGAACGGGTTGCCGATGGCCAGGGCCACGTCGCCGATGTGCATGTTGTCGGAGCTGCCGAGGGTAATCACCGGCAGCTCCTGCAGGTCGATTTTCAGTACCGCGAGGTCGGTTTCCGGATCGCTGCCGATCACCCGTGCCAGGGTTTCCCGGCCGTCCTTCAGGGCCACCACGATCTGGTCGGCACCGTCGATCACATGGTTGTTGGTCAGCAGGTAGCCCTCGGGGCTCATGATCACCGCCGAGCCCAGGCTGGACTCCATGCGCCGCTGGCGCGGCAGGTTGTCGCCGAAGAAGCGGCGGAACAGCGGGTCTTCGAACAGCGGATGCGAGGACTTGCTGACCACCTTGGTGGTGTACAGGTTGGCCACCGCCGGGGCGGCGCTGCTCACCGCATTGGCGTAGGAGGCCGGACCTTGCTGCGGCAATAGCGACAGCGGTGCCTGTTGCAGGTGCACGTCCTGGCGTGGCAAGCCTACCCACTGGGGGTAGCGCTGGATGATCAGCAGTGCCGCGAGCACGCCGACGGCCAGTGGCCAGCCGAAGAAACGCAGGGCCTTGAACATCGAGAGAGTTTCCTGAGGGTTGCGAGGGGCCTGGTGGCCCCCTTAAGGTGGCGGCCATTATACGAGGGCGCTTGCAATAAAGGAGCCGCCTGCAACAGCTTGTGAGGAAAGCCCATGGCCATCGCCTTGAATTCGTTGGTGGAAGAAGCCGATCGTTATTTGAACATCGCGCGCATCCAGGACTACTGTCCGAACGGTTTGCAGGTAGAGGGGCGGCCCCAGGTGCGCCGTATCGTCAGCGGCGTCACGGCCAGCCAGGCATTGCTGGATGCGGCAGTCGCGGCCGAGGCCGATGTCGTGCTGGTGCACCATGGCTATTTCTGGAAGAACGAAAACCCGTGCGTGGTCGGTATCAAGCAGCGCCGACTGCGTACGCTGCTGGTCCATGACATCAGCCTGCTGGCCTATCACCTGCCGCTGGACGTGCATCCGGAGGTGGGTAACAACGTGCAGCTGGCCCGCCAGCTCGGTCTCGTCGTCGAAGGGGCGCTGGAGCCGGACAACCCGCGCTCGGTCGGCCTGGTCGGTTCCCTGCACGAGCCCATGCAGCCCCGGGACTTCGCCCGGCATGTCCAGCAGGTTCTCGGCCGCGAGCCATTGTTGATCGACAGCGACCAGCCGATCCGACGCATCGCCTGGTGCACCGGGGCCGCGCAGGGCTATATCGATCAGGCAATCGCCGCCGGCGTCGACGCTTACCTGACAGGAGAGGTTTCCGAGCCCACGGTGCACAGCGCGCGGGAAAACGGCATCAGCTTCATCGCCGCCGGCCACCATGCCACCGAACGTTATGGCGTGCAGGCGCTGGGCGACTATCTGGCACGGCACTTCGCGGTCGAGCATCTGTTCATCGATTGCCCGAACCCCGTGTAGCACGGGCATAAATCTAGAACATTCTGGTCTAACAGGCCGCCTGATTAGAAGCAGGTGCTGTGCTAGAGTGCGCCCTCGTCTACGGCCCGCAGGCCGTCCATAAGCCATTCCGTGAGTAGCCATGGTCGACAAACTGACGCATCTGAAACAGCTGGAAGCGGAAAGCATCCACATCATCCGCGAGGTAGCCGCCGAGTTCGACAACCCGGTGATGCTCTACTCCATCGGTAAAGATTCCGCGGTCATGCTGCACCTCGCGCGCAAGGCCTTCTTCCCTGGCAAGCTGCCGTTCCCGGTACTGCACGTCGATACCACCTGGAAATTCCAGGAGATGTATCGCTTCCGCGAGAAGATGACCCAGGAAATGGGTCTGGACTTGCTGGTGCATATCAACCCGGACGGCCTGGCCCAGGGTATCAACCCGTTCACCCACGGTAGCGCCAAGCACACCGACATCATGAAGACCGAGGGGCTCAAGCAGGCTCTGAACAAGTACGGCTTCGACGCGGCCTTCGGCGGTGCCCGCCGCGACGAGGAGAAGTCCCGTGCCAAGGAGCGCGTCTACTCCTTCCGCGACAGCAAGCACCGCTGGGACCCGAAGAACCAGCGCCCGGAGTTGTGGAACGTCTACAACGGCAAGGTCAAGAAAGGCGAGTCGATCCGCGTGTTCCCGCTGTCCAACTGGACCGAGCTGGACATCTGGCAATACATCTACCTGGAGCAGATTCCGATCGTGCCGCTGTACTACGCCGCCGAGCGCGACGTGATCGAGAAGAACGGCACGCTGATCATGATCGATGACCAGCGCATCCTCGAGCACCTGTCGGACGAGGAGAAGGCCCGTATCCAGAAGAAGATGGTGCGTTTCCGTACCCTCGGCTGCTACCCGCTGACCGGCGCGGTGGAGTCCACCGCCACCACCCTGCCGGAGATCATCCAGGAGATGCTCCTGACCCGGACCTCCGAGCGCCAGGGGCGCGTCATCGACCACGATGCCGCCGGGTCGATGGAAGAAAAGAAACGCCAGGGCTACTTCTAAGGATTCCGCACCATGAGCCATCAATCCGAACTGATCAGCGAGGACATCCTCGCCTACCTGGCCCAGCATGAGCGTAAGGAGCTGCTGCGCTTCCTTACCTGCGGCAACGTCGACGACGGCAAGAGCACGCTGATCGGACGCCTGCTGCACGACTCGAAGATGATCTACGAGGATCACCTGGAAGCCATCACCCGCGACTCGAAGAAGGTCGGTACCACCGGTGACGACGTCGACCTGGCGTTGCTGGTGGATGGCCTGCAGGCCGAGCGCGAGCAGGGCATCACTATCGACGTGGCCTATCGCTACTTCTCGACCGCCAAGCGCAAGTTCATCATTGCCGATACCCCCGGCCACGAGCAGTACACCCGCAACATGGCCACCGGCGCTTCGACCTGCGACCTGGCGATCATCCTGATCGACGCCCGCTACGGCGTGCAGACCCAGACCAAGCGCCACAGCTTCATCGCCAGCCTGCTCGGCATCAAACACATCGTCGTGGCCATCAACAAGATGGACCTGAAGGACTTCGACCAGGGCGTGTTCGAGCAGATCAAGGCCGACTACCTGGCCTTCGCCGACAAGATCAGCCTCAAGCCGAGTTCGCTGCACTTCGTGCCGATGTCGGCGCTCAAGGGCGACAATGTCGTCAACAAGTCCGAGCGCTCGCCCTGGTACGACGGCCAGTCGCTGATGGAAATCCTGGAGACCGTCGAGGTCGCCGGTGATCGCAATTTCACCGACCTGCGTTTCCCGGTGCAATACGTCAACCGCCCGAACCTGAACTTCCGCGGCTTCGCCGGCACTCTGGCCAGCGGCATCGTGCACAAGGGCGACGAAGTGATGGCGCTGCCCTCGGGCAAGCGCAGCAAGGTCAAGTCCATCGTCACCTTCGAAGGCGAGCTGGAGCAGGCCGGACCGGGCCAGGCCGTCACCGTGACCCTGGAGGACGAGATCGATATCTCCCGGGGCGACATGCTGGTGCATGCCGACAATCGTCCGCAGGTGACCGATAGTTTCGACGCCATGCTGGTGTGGATGGCCGAGGAGCCGATGCTGCCGGGCAAGAAATACGACATCAAGCGCGCCACCAGCTACGTTCCGGGCTCGATCCCCAGCATCGTGCACCGGGTCGATGTGAATACCCTGGAGCAAGGGCCGGCCAGCAGCTTGCAGCTCAACGAGATCGGCCGGGTCAAGGTGGCGCTGGATGCGCCAATCGCCCTCGATGGCTACGAGTACAACCGCACCACCGGCGCGTTCATCGTCATCGACCGGCTGACCAACGGCACCGTCGGGGCGGGCATGATCATCGCCGACCCGGTGGGCGCGCAGGGCGCCGGCGGCCATCACGGCGCGTTGGCCCATGTCTCCACCGACGAGCGCGCCGCGCGTTTCGGTCAGCAGCCGGCCACTGTGCTGTTCACCGGCCTGTCCGGCGCCGGCAAGAGCACCCTGGCCTACGCCGTCGAACGCAAGCTGTTCGACATGGGGCGGGCGGTCTACGTGCTGGATGGACAGAACCTGCGCCATGACCTGAACAAGGGTCTGCCGCAAGATCGTGCCGGGCGTGCCGAGAACTGGCGTCGTGCGGCCCAGGTGGCCCGGCAGTTCAACGAGGCCGGGTTGATCACCCTGGCGGCCTTCGTCGCCCCGGATGCCGAAGGTCGCGAGCAGGCCAAGGCGCTGATCGGTGCCGAACGGCTGCTCACCGTCTATGTGCAGGCCTCCCCGCAGATCTGCCATGAGCGCGACCCGCAGGGGCTGTATGCGGCCGGGCAGGACAATATCCCGGGCGAGTCCTTCCCCTACGATGTGCCGCAGGGCGCCGATCTGGTGATCGACACCCAGGCGGTATCGGTCGAGGAGGGCGTCAAGCAGGTATTGGCGCTGCTGCGCTCGCGCGGAGCGATCTAAGCGTCTCGGGCGCATAAAAAAGCCCCGGCGAATGCCGGGGCTTTTCATTTCTAGCTGATCATTTGCTCTTCAGGCCGAAGTGCTCGTCCAGCGTGCCGGGAGTATTGCCGGCCTTGGGCGCATAGTCTTTCGGCGCCTCGGTGCTGGCCGGTGGCGTCAGGCGCTCGCGGGGCGGCTGGTAGCCGTCGTCGGCTTGCAGGGCAGCCAGCAGGCGCTCGCGGGTCAGCTCATCGAGCGCCAGGCGGTTGGCGCCCTCGGAGAGGTGCTGTTGCACGTCCTGATAGCTCTGCGTGAGCCGCTTCACCAGGTTGGCGGTCGTGTTGAAGTGGGTGACCACTTCGCTCTGATACTTGTCGAAGCGCTGCTGCATTTCGTCCAGTTGGCGTTGCGTCCGGGTGGGCGCGGCGTTGGGTAGCAGGCGGGCGGCCAGGAAACCGATGGCGGCGCCGGCAACCAGGGCGAGGGCCGGTAACAACCAGGCCGTAAGCGTCTGTTCCACGAGTCCTTCCTCTATAAACGGCTTTGCATTACGTTAACGGCTGACGTCCGCGCTGTATACCGCGGTGCGACGCCACATGTTGCGCTATGTGTGTCGAGCGGCCCCGCTCGCACAAGGCTTAAGCAAGACGAGTCGACCCCGCGTGGGGTCACGGAGTTTCCCTTTGTCCCGTGAAGTCCCCCTGTTGCTCGAGGGGCCGTGTGGCCCCATCGAAGCCCTGCACCTGGAACTGCCCGATGCCCATGGTCTGGCGCTGCTCTGTCATCCCCACCCGTTGTATGGCGGCACCATGCAGAACAAGGTGGTTGCTACCCTGCAGCGCGCCGCGCGCGACGCAGGGCTGTCGACCCTGCGTTTCAACTTTCGCGGTGTCGGCCACAGTGCCGGCAGCCACGATCAAGGGCGCGGCGAGATCGACGACGCCGAGGCTGCCGCGCGTTGGCTGCTCAAGCAGCAACCGGGCCTGCCGCTGAGCCTGCTCGGCTTTTCCTTCGGCTCCTGCGTCATCGCCTGTCTGGCTGGTCGGCTGGAGCAGCAGGGCGTGGAGTTGGATCGGCTGGTGATGGTGGCGCCGCCGGTGGAGCGTTTCGACGTCGAAGGGCGCCTGCCGGAGCGCTGCCCGCTGACGGTGATCCAGCCCGCCGACGACGAAGTGGTCACGCCGGCCAAGGTCTTTGCCTGGTCCCATGCCATGCAGCGTCCCCATGAGCTGTTGAAAGTGGCAGAATGCGGACACTTTTTTCACGGCAAGCTGACCGATTTGAAGGAATTGGTGCAGCCGCGTCTGTAACAGGCGCACGCCGGGCAGCGCGTCGCGAGCGATACGTCGGGACGTGGCAGGCCGGCGGCCATTCGATTTGCAGCTCGATAAGCGAACCGTCATGACCACGCGCATTCTTACCGGCATCACCACGACCGGCACTCCCCACCTCGGCAACTACGCTGGCGCCATTCGTCCGGCGATCGTCGCCAGCCGCCAGAGCGATGCCGATTCGTTCTACTTCCTTGCCGACTACCATGCCCTGATCAAGTGCGACGATCCTGCGCGCATCCAACGCTCGCGCATGGAGATCGCCGCCACCTGGCTGGCCTGCGGGCTGGACGTCGACAAGGCGACGTTCTATCGCCAGTCCGACATCCCCGAGATCACCGAATTGACCTGGCTGCTCACCTGCGTTGCCGGCAAGGGCCTGCTCAACCGTGCCCACGCCTACAAGGCGGCGGTAGATAAGAACCTGGAGAGCGGCGAGGACCCGGACGCCGGCGTGACCATGGGGCTATTCAGCTATCCGGTGCTGATGGCGGCGGACATCCTGATGTTCAACGCGCACAAGGTGCCGGTTGGCCGGGACCAGATCCAGCATGTGGAAATGGCTCGCGACATCGGCCAGCGCTTCAACCACCTGTTCGGTGCCGGCAAGGAGTTCTTCACCCTGCCCGAAGCGGTGATCGAGGAAGGTGTGGCGACCCTGCCGGGGCTCGATGGGCGCAAGATGTCCAAGAGCTACGACAACACCATCCCGCTGTTCGGCACTGCCAAGCAATTGAAGGATGCCATTGCGCGCATTGTCACCGACTCCCGCGAGCCGGGCGAGCCGAAGGACCCGGACAACTCTCATCTATTCACCCTCTACCAGGCCTTCGCCACGCCCGCGCAGCAGGCGGAGTTCCGCCAGCAGCTGCTCGACGGTCTGGCCTGGGGCGAGGCCAAGCAGCGTCTGTTCCAGTTGCTCGACAATGAACTGGGCGAGGCTCGCGAGCGCTACCACGCGCTGATGGAAAAGCCCTCTGATCTGGAAGATGTCCTGCTTACCGGCGCCGCCAAGGCGCGCAGGGTGGCCACCCCGTTCCTCGCTGAACTGCGCGAGGCGGTGGGGCTGCGCTCGTTCCGCAACCAGGTGCAGAGCGGCGGTTCGACGAAGAAGAAAGCCGGCAGAAGCGCGCGCTTCGTCAGTTTCCGTGAGCAGGACGGCAGCTTCCGCTTCCGCTTGCTCGCCGCCGATGGCGAGCAGTTGCTGCTATCGCGTCCCTTCGCCGACCCCAAGACGGCTGGCGTGGCGACGCAGCGCCTGATCGCTCAGGGCGCCGACGCGCTGGAGCTGCGCGAGGACGAAGGAGACCAGTTCACCCTCTGGCTGGACGGTCAATGCCTGGCCGACAGCCCGCCCTATGCCGATCCGGACGCGCTGGATGCCGCCATGCTGCGCCTGCGCGAAGCGATCGCCGAGCTGTCCGCCGGTCGCGATTGACGGATTGTCCGGCCAGGGAACGCCGCTTCGGCGGCGCTATCCAAGCTGGGCGGGCGCTGTATGCGACCCGCCGCGATGCTCCATTTCCGGCTCAGCGAGGGTGCCTTGATGAACGATACGAGCACATTGCCAACGGTGGAGGGCGCCGCTAAAGTGTCGGCCCCGTTTCACTACCCCGACCCCGCCATGACTCCCCTTGAGCGCTATCAGGCTGATCTGAAACGTCCCGACTTCTTCCACGATGCGGCGCAGGAAAATGCGGTGCGTCATCTGCAGCGCCTGTACGACGAGCTGCTGGCCGAGAGCCAGAGTCGTTCGGGCCTGCTCGGCAAGTTGCTGGGCAAGAAACGCCAGGAGCCGGTCAAGGGGCTGTATTTCTGGGGCGGCGTCGGGCGCGGCAAGACCTACCTGGTCGACACCTTCTTCGATGCCTTGCCGTTCCCGGAGAAGATGCGCACCCACTTCCACCGTTTCATGAAGCGCGTGCATGAGGAGCTGAAGTCCCTCAAGGGCGAGAAGAACCCGCTGCCGATCGTCGCCAAGCGGTTCGCCAACGAGGCGCGGGTGATCTGCTTCGATGAGTTCTTCGTCTCCGACATCACCGACGCGATGATCCTCGCTACGCTGCTCGAGGAGCTATTCAAGAACGGCGTCAGCCTGGTGGCGACTTCCAACATCGTGCCGGACGGCCTGTACAAGGACGGACTGCAGCGCGCCCGCTTCCTGCCGGCCATCGCGCTGCTCAAGCAGCACACCGATATCGTCAATGTCGACAGCGGCGTGGATTACCGGCTGCGGGCGCTGGAGCAGGCGGAGCTGTTCCACTGGCCGCTGGACGCCGAAGCCGAAGCCAGCCTGGAGAGCAGCTTCCGCAGCCTGTTGCCGGAGCACTGCTCGGTGCAGGAGAACGAGGCGCTGATGATCGAGAATCGGCCGATCAAGGCCCGCAAGGTAGGCGACGACATCGCCTGGTTCGAGTTTCGCGAGCTGTGCGACGGCCCGCGCAGCCAGAACGACTACATTGAGCTGGGCAAGATCTTCCACGCGGTGATTCTGGCCAACGTCGAGCAGATGAGCGTCACCACCGATGACATGGCGCGGCGCTTTATCAATCTGGTGGACGAGTTCTACGACCGCAACGTCAAGCTGATCATTTCCGCCGAGGTCGAGCTCAAGGACCTCTACGCCGGCGGCCGTCTGAACTTCGAGTTCCAGCGCACCCTCAGTCGCCTGCTGGAAATGCAGTCCCACGAATTCCTGTCCCGCCCCCATCGGCCCTGACGCAGGATGTGCGAAGGACTGCCGTTGGGCAGCCCTTTTCGTCTGAGCCCGATCAGTTCTGCGCCATCTGCCGCTCGTACTGCGCGAGCAACTTCTTGGCCTTGGCTACTTCCAGCGCTTCCATCGCATTGATCGGCTTGATCGTCGCGGCGCGTTTGAGGTGCTCCAGTGCCTTGTCTTGCTCGTCGTCGCCGTACACATAGGTCAATGCGTTGGCATATTCGTAATGGCCGATCGGCAGATCATCGGATAGGGCGAAGGCGCGGCTGAAATACTCCTCCATTTGCTCCGGGCTGACGCCATGGGTGACCCGCCCGACCAGCTTGCCCACCTTGCGTATCACGCCGGCCTCGTAGCCGCCGTACAGCGATAGGGCAAAGGGATGCTGCGGCTGCCGAGCCAGCAGGGCATCCAGTTCCTCCGGAATCTCATGGGTGTAACCGCGCTTGAGTACGGTGCCGATCGGCAGTTCCTCGCCCAGGCGGGCCTTGGCGTAGACCCGGCCGAACAGGGCCAGGGTATCGCTCTGCACCAGGTCGCCGGCCTTGTCGGTGTAGCTGATCACTTCTTCCAGCAGGCGATGCTTCTCGGCCTGATCCGGTGCAAGGAACATGGCGTAGACCACCTGGGCGAACATGGCTGGCACCTGGCCGCCTACCCCTAGTGCCAGCCCCTGGTGCTTGGCCTCGGCGAAGTCGCCGCGGAACAGCAGGCGCCAGACCTGCTGCAGTCTGCTCGCGTACTGCTCCGCGTCCAGCGTCTTGCCCTCCAGGCCCTGCAGGGCTTCGGGGTGTTCCTGGGCCATCTTGGCCACCCAGGCGGCATCGGGGAAGGGGTATTCCCCGCCGAAGCCGCGAGTCAGTCTCGGCCAGGCCTGGCGCAACTTATCGCCGGAGTAGTCGTAGGCGCCCTGTTCGAAGGGGAATGGCTCCCAGGCGGGTGCGGCGGTGACGCCGACGCTGAACAGCGCCAGCAGGGCTAGCAGGTATGCACGCATGATCGGACCTTGTTTTCTTGTTGTTGGATGGTGCCGATCATAGGGCGCTGCCGGCGCAGGAGAACCCATCCTAGGGATGGCCTGCCTCCTTGCGCTGGAACTGGCGGCGATACTGGTTGGGCGACAAGCCGGTGTGCTGGCGGAACAGGCGGGCGAAGAAGCTGGCGTCGTCGTAGCCCACTTCATAACTGATGGTCTTGATGCTCTTGCGGGTGGCCGAGAGCAGCCCCTTGGCGGTTTCGATGCGCAGGCGTTGCAGGTAGTGCAACGGCTTGTCGCCGGTCGCCGCCTGGAAGCGGCGCATGAAGTTGCGAATGCTCATGCCGTGTTCGCGCGCCATGTCCTCGAAGCGGAACTTGTCGGCGAAGTGTTCTTCCAGCCATTGCTGGATCTGCAGGATGCTCAGGTCCTGGTGCAGCTTCTGCCCGCCGAAGCCGATGCGCCCCGGTGTGTAGCTGCGCTGCACCTCATAGAAAATGTCGCGGGCCACGCCCTGTGCCACACCGGCGCCGCAGAAGCGCTCGATGACATAGATGTAGAGGTCGCTGGCCGAGGTGACGCCGCCTGCGCAGTACAGGTTGTCGGCGTCCGACAGGTGTTTCTCTTCGTTCAGCAGCACCTTGGGGAAACGCTCGGCGAATTCGCGGAAGAAGCGCCAGTAGGTGGTCGCCTCCTTGCCGTCGAGCAGGCCGGCCTGGGCCATCCAGAATACGCCGGTGGCCTCGCCGCAGATCAGGCTGCCGGCGGCATGGCGCTCGCGCAGCCAGGGCAGTACCTGGGGATGCCGGGCGCAGAGGGCATCGAAGTCGTCCCAGAAGGCCGGGAGAATGATGACTTCGGCTTCGCCCAGAGCGCTGTCGACCGGGATCGACACCCCGCTGAAGCTGTTCACCGGTTGGCCGTCGGGACTCACCAGAAGGATCTCGAAGGTCGGTGTCAGGCCCTGGCCCTGCTGCTTGCCGTAGCGCAGGCTGGCCATGTGGAAGAAGTCCTTGGCCTGCATCAAGGTGGAGGCGAACACGCCCTCGGTGGCGAGGATGCTGACGCGGTTGAGCGTAGGGGAGGTGGCGGCCATGTGGGGTTCTTGTCAGGGTAAAGTGGTCACAAAACGGCTGGATCGTCTTATTTTTTGGCGAATCTGTCCAGTGTGACCAAGCGTTTGCTTGGCTACAGTCGTCGCCTGCCAACCGTTGCCAACAATCAGGTGCCAGCATGATCCCCAGAACCCTGTTCAGCTCCGATCACGAACTCTTCCGCGACAGCGTGCGCAAGTTCCTCGAACAGGAGGCCGTGCCCCACCACGCGCAGTGGGAGAAGGACGGCCACATCGACCGGGCGCTGTGGAACAAGGCGGGCGAGGCCGGCATGCTCTGCTCGCACGTGCCTGAAGAGTACGGCGGCATGGGCGCTGACTTCCTCTACAGCGCGGTGGTGATCGAGGAGGTCGGTCGCCTGGGCCTGACCGGCATCGGCTTTTCGCTGCATTCGGATATCGTTGCGCCCTACATCCTGCATTACGGCTCCGAGGAGCAGAAACTCAAGTACCTGCCTAAGCTGGTTACCGGCGAGCTGGTGACGGCCATTGCCATGACCGAGCCGGGTGCCGGCTCCGACCTGCAGGGCGTAAAGACCACCGCGGTGCTGGAAGGCGACGAATACGTGATCAACGGCTCCAAGACGTTCATCACCAACGGCTGGCTGGCCGATCTGGTCATCGTTGTCGCCAAGACCGATCCCAAAGCGGGAGCCAAGGGCACCAGCCTGTTCCTGGTCGAGGCCAATGCTCCCGGCTTCGCCAAGGGCAAGCGCCTGGAGAAGGTGGGCATGAAGGCTCAGGACACCTCCGAACTGTTCTTCCAGGACGTGCGGGTACCCAAGGAAAACTTGCTCGGCCAGCCCGGCATGGGCTTCGCCTACCTGATGCAGGAGCTGCCGCAGGAGCGCCTGACCGTAGGCGTCGGGGCGCTGGCCTCGGCCGAAGCGGCGTTGCAGTGGACGCTGGATTACACCCGCGAGCGCAAGGCCTTCGGCAAGGCTATCGCCGAGTTCCAGAACACTCGCTTCAAGCTGGCAGAGATGGCCACCGAGATCCAGGTCGGGCGGGTTTTCGTCGATCGTTGCCTGGAGCTGCACCTGCAGGGCAAGTTGGATGTGCCCACCGCGGCGATGCTCAAGTACTGGGGCACCGACCTGCAGTGCAAGGTGCTCGACGAATGCGTGCAGCTGCACGGTGGCTATGGCTTCATGTGGGAGTACCCGGTGGCCCGCGCCTGGGCCGATGCACGGGTACAGCGCATCTATGCCGGTACCAACGAAATCATGAAGGAAATCATCGCCCGCGCCCTGTAAGGGATGGCGAACGGCATCGGGGCGGTGGCGTCTATTGAAGGTGTTTGCCCCCGGAGAAAACCCCATGCACGCCAGCGCCTCCCTTCTCGATCATTCGACCTTCGACGGCTGGGATGGCAGCGTCGCCGCGGCCCGCGTCCTACAGGTGGCGCTGGCCGAGCGGGTGCGCCTGGTCGATGACTTCCCGGCGCCGCAGGTGCTGGGCGGGGTGGATGTTGGTTTCGAGGAGGGTGGACGCATCACCCGGGCCGCCGCGGTGTTGCTGGATGCCGAGACCCTGCAGCCGATTGCCGAGGGGGTGGCGCGCGTACCCACCTCTATGCCTTATGTGCCGGGGCTATTGTCCTTTCGCGAACTGCCGGCGCTGCTGAAGGCGTTGGAGCAGCTGCCGCGCCTGCCCGATCTGTTGTTCTGCGACGGACACGGTATCGCCCATCCCCGGCGGCTGGGCATCGCGGCGCACCTGGGCGTGGTGGCAAACCTTCCCACCATTGGCGTGGCGAAGAAGATTCTCACCGGCAGCCATGACGAACTCGGGGCGCAGCGGGGTGATCACGTCGATTTGCGTGACAGGGCGGGCGAGGTCATCGGTCAGGTTCTGCGCAGCAAGCAAGGGGTACGTCCTCTGATCGTGTCGCCGGGCCATCGCGTCAGCATGGCCAGCGCGGTCGATTGGGTGCTGGCATGCACCACGCGCTACCGGTTGCCCGAGCCGACGCGGCTGGCCGACCGGCTTGCCTCTCGGCGCGACCTCAAGAAGAACGCCGGGCAGGCAGATCTGTCCTGAGTCCGCGCCGGTCCATCCTAGGGCGCCGGGTTGGGTTGGCTGGTATGGATCGCGTCGATGGCCTGTAGCAGATCCTCGTTCAGGCGCAGGGCGTTGCTTTCCAGGTTGCAGTCCAGTTGCTCCAGGGTCGTGGCGCCGATGATGTTGCTGGTGACGAATGGCCGAGAGGTTACGAAGGCCAGCGCCATCTGGGCGGGGTTCAGGCCATGTTCCCGCGCCAGGGCGACGTAGCGGGAGCATGCGGCCGTCGCCTGCGGGTTGGTGTAGCGGGAAAAGCGGCTGTACAGGGTGATCCGCGCGTTCGCCGGACGTGCGCCGTCTTCGTATTTGCCCGAGAGCATGCCGAAGGCCAGGGGCGAATAGGCCAACAGGCCGCAGTCCTCGCGCAACGCGATCTCCGCCAGGCCGACCTCGAAGGTGCGGTTCAGCAGGTTGTACGGGTTTTGGATCGAAACCATGCGCGGCCAGCCGCGGCTTTCCGCCAGTTGCAGGAACTTCATGGTGCCCCAGGGCGTCTCGTTGGACAGGCCGACATGGCGAATCTTGCCGGCCTTGACCTGCGCGTCGAGTACGGCGAGGGTTTCCTCCAGTGGCGTGAAGTCCTCCTCCTTGTGGCGGTAGCCGAGTTGGCCGAAGAAGTTGGTGCTGCGCTCTGGCCAGTGCAGCTGGTAAAGGTCGATCCAGTCCGTCTGCAGGCGCTCCAGGCTGGCATCGAGGGCTGCGACGATGTGCTCTCGGTTGTGCTTGAGACTGCCGCCGCGAATGTAACCGATGCCATTGCCGGGGCCGGCCACCTTGCTGGCCAGCACCCAGTCCGCGCGGCTGCCGCGTGCCTTGAAGTAATTGCCGATGAAGCGCTCGGTGGTGGCGTAGGTTTCCGCGCGCGGCGGCACCGGGTACATTTCCGCGGTGTCGATGAAGTTGATGCCCGCGGCGCGGGCGCGGTCGATCTGGGCGAAGGCGTCGGCCTCGCTGTTCTGCTCGCCCCAGGTCATGCTGCCCAGGCAGAGGCTGCTCACTTTCACGTCGGTGCGGCCCAATCGGCGGTAGTCCATCTATGCGTCTCCTGTGAAAAGCTTTCATCAAAGCAGGTTGCTATTTCCGTCGCAATCGGCATAATTCCGCAACTTTCTCGCCGGGGATGCCTAGCCCGTCGAAAAATCAGGTAGGGGATGCCAAGCCTACCGAACCCCTGCCGTGGCGGACGCGCTGACCCGAGCCCCCGATAGCGTCTGTTTCCGGCCGTCTTTGACTTGTCAAAGCAAGCACCATTCAGTAAGATTCGCCGTCTTATTTTCAGGGCGGCCCCTGAGGCTATAACGAATGAAGACTTTTACTGCTAAACCGGAAACCGTTAAGCGCGACTGGTATGTCGTCGACGCTGCCGGTCAGACCCTGGGTCGTCTGGCCACTGAAATCGCTAGCCGTCTGCGTGGCAAGCACAAGCCGGAATACACCCCGCACGTTGACACTGGCGACTACATCGTCGTGATCAATGCCGAGCAGGTGCGTGTAACTGGTGCCAAGACCACCGACAAAATGTATTACTCGCACTCCGGTTTTCCGGGTGGCATCAAGTCGATCAGCTTCGAGAAGCTGATCGCCAAGGCGCCTGAGCGCGTGATCGAGACCGCGGTCAAAGGCATGCTGCCGAAGAATCCGCTGGGTCGCGACATGTACCGCAAGCTGAAGGTGTACAAGGGTGCCGCTCACCCGCACACCGCTCAGCAGCCCCAAGAACTGAAGATTTAACGGAATAGTTCATTATGTCGGCGACTCAAAATTACGGCACTGGCCGTCGCAAGACTGCAACCGCACGCGTTTTCCTGCGTCCGGGTACTGGCAAGATCTCCATCAACAACCGCAGCCTGGATCAGTTCTTCGGCCGTGAAACCGCCCGCATGGTGGTTCGCCAGCCGCTCGAGCTGACCGAGAATGTCGAGAAGTTCGACATCTATGTCACCGTGCTCGGTGGCGGTGTCAGCGGCCAGGCCGGTGCGATCCGTCACGGTATCACCCGTGCCCTGATCGAATATGACGAGGCTCTGCGCAGCCCGCTGCGCAAGGCTGGTTACGTGACTCGCGATGCTCGCGAAGTCGAGCGTAAGAAAGTCGGTCTGCGTAAAGCACGTAAGCGTCCGCAGTACTCCAAGCGTTAATTCGCTACACTGCTACGCTTCGAAAAAGCGCCCAGTCTCCACCATGGAGCTGGGCGTTTTTTATGGGCGGTGGTTTTTCGTGCGACAACTTGCCGCAGTGCCAAATCCCGCGGCCGGCAAGGCTTGCGGGGTTTTTCTGAAGGGTAATTACCTTGTCAGAAAAGGGGGTTTTCTTTACCATTTGGCGAATTTTTTGCGCGGTTCGATTTTTACTTAGTAGAGGCCTGAACCAACAGGCCACAAAGCTGATGGGAGACGACTGAATGAGCAATGACGGCGTGAATGCAGGCCGACGTCGCTTTCTGGTGGCGGCCACTTCGGTGGTAGGTGCTGCCGGGGCGGTGGGTGCTGCGGTCCCGTTCGTGGGGTCATGGTTCCCGAGTGCCAAGGCCAAGGCCGCCGGTGCGCCGGTGAAGGTGAATATCGGCAAGATCGAGCCGGGCCAGCAGATGGTCGCCGAATGGCGCGGCCAGCCGGTCTTCATCGTGCGTCGCACCGAGGAGATCCTTGCGAACCTCGGCAAGGTCGCAGACAAGGTCGCCGATCCGGAGTCCAAGGAGTCCACTCAGCCGGAATATGTCGATCCCAAGTACCGCTCCATCAAGCCAGAAGTTCTGGTGCTGGTCGGCCTGTGCACCCACCTCGGCTGTTCGCCGTCGTTCCGTCCGGAAGTCGCTCCGGCGGATCTGGGTAGCGAATGGGTAGGCGGCTACTTCTGCCCGTGCCATGGCTCCAAGTACGATCTCGCCGGCCGTGTCTACAAATCGCAGCCCGCTCCCTTGAACCTGCCGGTGCCGCCGCACTCGTACGAGTCGGACAACGTGATCATCGTCGGTGTGGACCAGGAGAAAGCCTGATGAGCAAATTCATGGATTGGGTTGATGCGCGCTTCCCGGCGACCAAGATGTGGGAAGACCATCTCTCCAAATACTACGCACCCAAGAACTTCAACTTCTTCTATTTCTTCGGTTCGCTGGCATTGCTGGTTCTGGTCAACCAGATCCTTACCGGCATCTGGCTGACCATGAGCTTCACTCCGTCCGCGGAAGAGGCGTTCGCCTCCGTCGAGTACATCATGCGCGACGTGGAGTTCGGCTGGATCATCCGCTACATGCACTCCACCGGGGCTTCGGCGTTCTTCATCGTGGTCTACATGCACATGTTCCGTGGCCTGCTCTACGGTTCCTACCAGAAGCCACGCGAGCTGGTGTGGATCTTCGGCATGCTGATCTACCTGGCGCTGATGGCGGAAGCCTTCATGGGCTACCTGTTGCCCTGGGGCCAGATGTCCTACTGGGGGGCCCAGGTGATCATCTCCCTGTTCGGCGCCATTCCGGTGATTGGCGACGACCTGACCCAGTGGATTCGCGGCGACTACCTGATCTCCGGCATCACCCTGAACCGCTTCTTTGCCCTGCATGTAATCGCATTGCCGATCGTGCTGCTCGGTCTGGTGGTGTTGCACATCCTGGCGCTGCACGAAGTGGGCTCGAACAACCCACAGGGCGTGGATATCAAGAAGGTCAAGGATGAATCCGGCGTGCCGCTGGATGGCATTCCGTTCCACCCTTACTACACCGTGAAGGATATCGTCGGTGTGGTGGTGTTCCTGTTCGTCTTCTGCGCCGTCGTGTTCTTCTTCCCGGAAATGGGCGGTTATTTCCTCGAGAAGCCCAACTTCGAGCAAGCGAACGCGTTCAAGACTCCCGAACACATTGCGCCTGTCTGGTACTTCACCCCGTTCTACGCGATTCTGCGTGCGGTTCCGGACAAACTCATGGGCGTCATTGCCATGGGGGCGGCGATCGCCGTGTTGTTCGTGCTGCCCTGGTTGGATCGCAGCCCGGTCAAGTCGATGAAGTACAAGGGCTTGCTGAGCAAGATCTGGCTGCTGGTCTTCTGCATCTCCTTCGTCATCCTCGGGGTGCTCGGGGTATTGGCTCCGACTCCCGAGCGCACCCTGTTGTCGCGGGTGTGCACATTCCTGTACTTCGCCTACTTCATCCTGATGCCTTTCTACACCAGGATGGAAAAGACCAAAGCGGTTCCGGAAAGGGTGACTGGCTGATGAAAAAGCTATTTGCTGCAATTCTCTTCGCTGTTCTGCCGGCCTTCGCCTTCGCGAGTGGTGCAGAGGGCGTCCATCTGGATCACGTCGAGATCGACCTGACCGACAAGGCCGCCCTGCAAGACGGTGCTCGTACGTTCGCCAACTACTGCATGGGCTGCCACTCGGCGAAGTTCCAGCGTTACGAGCGGGTTGCCGACGATCTCGGTATTCCCCATGAGCTGATGCTGGAAAACCTGGTGTTCACCGGTGCCAAGATTGGCGAGCACATGAAGATCGGTATGCGCCCGGATGATGCCAAGACCTGGTTTGGGGCGGCGCCGCCGGATCTGACCCTGGTGGCACGTGTGCGTGGCAACGATTGGCTGTACAGCTATCTGCGTTCGTTCTACGAAGACCCTACTCGTCCGTGGGGCGTGAACAACAAGGTGTTCCCGAACGTCGGCATGCCGCACGTGCTGGCCGAGTTGCAAGGCCGCCAGGTGATCGGTTGCAAGCAGGTGCAGGTGGTGGAGAAGGGCAAGAAGCAGTTCGACCCGCTGACCGGCACTCCGATCACCCATGAGGCCTGCGACCAGCTCACCGTGCTGCCGAACACCGGCAAGCTGAGCGAGGCGGAGTACGACGAGAAGATCCAGAACCTGGTGACTTTCCTCGCTTACTCGGCCAACCCGGTGAAGCTGGAAAGCCAGCGTATCGGTACCTATGTGCTGCTCTATCTGGCCTTCTTCTTCGTGTTCGCCTATCTGCTCAAGCGCGAATACTGGAAGGACGTTCACTGATACGTAGCTGTTCCGTTGTCGACGCGCGCGCCCACTTCGGGCGCGCGCGTCTTTCTGTTTCCGCTAAGCGAGGAGGGACACCATGGGCGTGACCAACCGGTTGGCCTGTTATTCCGACCCCGCCGATCATTACTCCCACCGTGTGCGTCTCGTGCTCGCCGAAAAGGGTGTCGGCGCGGAAATCATCGATGTCGAGCCGGGTCGTTGCCCGGCCAGGTTGGCCGAGGTGAACCCCTACGGAAGCCTGCCGACGCTGGTCGATCGCGATCTCGCGTTGTACGAGTCGACCGTGGTGATGGAGTACCTGGAAGAGCGTTATCCCCATCCGCCGTTGCTGCCGGTCTATCCCGTGGATCGTGCCAACAGCCGCCTGCTGATCTACCGCATCCAGCGCGACTGGTGTGTGTTGGTCGATCGTATCCTGGCGCCGCGCAGCAAGGAGGCCGAGCGCGTCCAGGCCCGTAAGGAATTGCGCGAGAGCCTGGCCGGCGTATCGCCGCTATTCGTCGACAAGCCGTTCTTTCTCAGCGAGGAACTGAGCCTGGTCGATTGTTGCCTACTGCCTATTCTCTGGCGTCTGCCCGTGCTGGGTATCGAGCTGCCGAAGGCGGCCAAGCCGCTGCTCGACTACATGGACCGGCAGTTCGCCCGTGAGGCGTTCCAGGCCAGTCTGTCGGTCGTTGAGCGTGATATGCGCTAAAGCTGAAGGAGCTCCTTTTATGAAGTCCAGTCGCCCCTATCTGGTTCGTGCGCTCTACGAGTGGATCGTCGACAACGACTGCACCCCGCATCTGCTGGTGAACGCCGAAATGCCTGATGTACGGGTTCCGCCGGGTTATGCCAGCGATGGCCAGATCGTCCTGAACGTTTCGCCAAGCGCTGTGCGCAACCTGCATATGGACAACGAAGCGGTGAGCTTCGAGGGTCGCTTCGGCGGCGTTGCCCACAGTCTGTTCATCCCCAGTGCGGCCGTGCTGGCGATCTATGCTCGCGAGAATGGCCAGGGCATGGTCTTCGACCTGGAGCCGCCAATGCTCGGGGATGAGGATGAGCCCGGCCCGGACGACGATGGTCCTTCCGGCGATGGGCCCAGGCGCCCGACCGGGCGTCCCAGTCTCAAAGTCGTCAAATAGCGGTATACAAGCAACGAAAAAGGGCGCCTTGGCGCCCTTTTTCGTTTGTCGGGGTCTTCAGTTGGTGTATTCGAAGAGTTTGACGATCTTCTGCACGCCCGAAACGCCCTGTACGAGGTAGGTGGCGTTCTTCGCTTCCGCGCGAGTCACCAGTCCCATCAGATAGACGATGCCGTTCTCGGTCACGACCTTGATCCGTGAGCCCGGTACGCCGGTATCGGCGAGCATCTGGGTCTTGATGCGGGTGGTGAGCAGTGAGTCGTTGCTGCGTGCCGCCAGCGAGCTGGGTGCGAGGGTCTGCAATTCGTTGTGTACGACCCTGACTCCCTGCACGCTGCGGGCGATCTGTCCGGCCTTTTCCTTGAGCTCCCCGCTCGGGGTCTGCCCGGCGAGCAGGACCACGCCGTTGTAGGCGGTTACCACGATATGCGAGGTCGGGCTGGTGAGGTCAGGGTGACCCTGTGAGATCTTGCGGGCGACGGCTGGCTCGAGGAACTGGTCGTCAATCTTGTTGCCGATGCTGCGGTTGCCGCAGCCGCCGAGCAGGAGCAGGGTGGCAAGGATGGCAACGAAAAGCGGAAAACGCTTCATTCTTCACTCCCGAACAATTGGCTATCGATCTGATCGCACAGGCAGTGGATGGTCAGCAGGTGCACTTCCTGAATGCGCGCGGTGACCTTGGAGGGCACGCGAATTTCCACGTCCTCCGGCAGCAGCAGCGAAGCCATGCCACCGCCGTCGCGGCCGGTCAGGGCGACGACGACCATTTCGCGGTCGTGGGCTGCCTGGATCGCCTGGATCACGTTGGCCGAGTTGCCGCTGGTGGAAATCGCCAGCAGTACGTCGCCCGGCTGGCCCAGGGCGCGGATCTGCTTGGAGAACACTTCGTTGTAGCTGTAGTCGTTGGCGATCGACGTGATGGTCGAGCTGTCGGTGGTCAGGGCGATAGCAGGCAGGCTCGGCCGCTCGCGCTCGAAGCGATTGAGCAGCTCGGAGGAGAAGTGCTGGGCATCGCCGGCCGAGCCGCCGTTGCCGCAGGTGAGAATCTTGCCTTCGTTGAGCAGGGCGTGGACCATCACCTGGCTGGCCTGTTCGATGAATGGCACGAGAACGTCCATGGCCTGTTGCTTGGTATCGATACTGGCCTGGAAAAGCTGGCGGATACGAGATTGCATGTCCATCAGGGAATGACCTTCAGTAGGGCGGCAGAAGCCGCTGGGCAAAGCGGAGACAAGGTGGCGACGCGGAGTCAGGTATCAAAGGCGTTCTGTATCCAGTTCAACTGCGGCGGTGCGTTGCTCGAGGGGCTGAGGGCCACCACGTCGAAACGGCATGGATGCTTGGCCCAGCGGGGTTCCTGCTGCAGGAACTGCGCCGCGGCGCTGGCAAGCTTGCCGCGCTTGCGCGCGTCCACGCTCTCCAGTGCGCCGCCCCAGGCGGCATGCCGCCGATAGCGGACTTCGACGAATACTACTGTATCGCCGTCGAGCATGACCAGATCGAGCTCGCCGCGCCGGCACAGCCAGTTCTGTGCCAGCAGGCGCAGGCCCTGGCGCTGCAAATGCTCGCGCGCCAGGGCTTCGGCATCCCGTCCGCTGGCCTGCCGATCCATCAGGGCGCCGTGTCGGGCAGGCGCTGCACCTGGCCGTCGTGGAACTCGGCCCATGGCAGCTGGCGTTGAATGCGCTGGCTCGGGCTCAGGCTGAGGGTGCCGGAGAGCCCGTCCAGGCGTGTGCTCGGCAGGGCCTTGAGCTGACCCAGGCGCGGCGCCAGGCGATAGGCGTCGGCGCCCATGGCATACAGGCGGCCCAGGCTGCCGCCGGCCTGCGGCCACTGGTCGATGACCTGCTGGCGCAGCGGCTCGTCGGCGTTCAGCAGCCAGGGTGTATCGCAGAAGCGAATGCCTTCCAGGTCCAGGTACTGGGTCTGGGTACCGCTGGCAGTATACAAGTGCGAAGTGGCATACACGGGAACGTCGCCGGCGTACTGGAAAGCCAAGGTAGGCTTGATCTGCTGTGCTTGTTGCGGGGTGGCGGCGAGGAAGATGAAGTCGACGTCCTGGCGGCGGGTCGGCTCGGCGGCGACCTTGACGCCCAAGGTGTTTCGCAGGCGCTTGGCGCGCGCCTCGCTCTGCCGCAACTGGAACAGGTCGGCGATCTGCTGGGCGAGTTGCACCGGTTGGTCGACGTGCTCGGCGGCGATCAGGCTGCCGCCAGCGCCTTGCCAGCTTTGCCGAAAGGCCTCGAGGACGCGGTCGCCCCATTCTCCGCGCGGCACCAGCGCGACGGCGCGGCGCATGCCATCGGCCCAGGCGCGACTGGCGACCTCCCGGGCCTCGTCTTCTGCAGCGAGGCCAAACTGGAAGAGTTGACCCGGCCCCTCTTGGCCAGCGTCCGAGTAGTTCAGCGCCAGGGTGGTGATGGGAAGCTGCTCGCGTTCGCTGAGCTGCTTGACCAGCGGCTTCTCCAGCGGGCCGACGACTAGCTGAACGCCGGCCGCCTGAGCCTGGCGGTAGAACTCGTCCATCGACGTCAGTTGCGAGCTGTCGTAAAGCTCGATGGCAGGAGCCTGGCCGTTTTGCTGGGCTTGGTAATGAGCGGCGAGGAAGCCGTCGCGCAGCGCGCGGGCGACGGTGGCCAACTGGCCTTCCTGGGGTAGCAGCAAGGCAATGCGGGTCAGCGGCTGGGACGCCAGCTTTTGCAGGTCTTGCAGCGGCTGCGGTAGCTGCTGTGCGGCCGGGTGCTGGGGATGTTGCTGCTGCCAGGCTTCGATCGCTGCTTGCTGCTGGGTGATCGTGCCTGCGCTCTTGGAGGCGCGCGCCAGCTCCAGCCAGCCGGAAAGGTCGGCGTCGCCGTTGCCCTGCAGTTGCCCGTTTGGCAGTGACGAAACCAGCGACCAGATGGCTTCGTGGTTGGCACGGGCGACTTCGCCCTCGAGCAGCGGGGCGATATAGATGCGCTCGCGCGCCGCGGCGAGGGTCTGGCCATCGGCCTGCAGGGCGTGGGCACGGGCCAGCTGGGTGCGGATCTGCTGGGCTACTGGCAGTTCGACCAAACGCTCCAGGCTGGGGTGGCTTAGGGCCAGTAGCGCGCCCTTGGCATTGTCGCGGCTTAGCGCCAGTTCGGCGGCAAGCGTGCTGGCGAAGATCTGCTGGGCGGGCTTGAGGGTTTCCATTTGCACTTGGTCGAGAATGCGGGCGGCGCGGGCCAGGTCCTTCTGCTGGTAGGCCTGGTCGGCGGCCGACAGGCGCAACAGCGCTGCCTCTTCGGGCTCGCTGGTGGAGGCCTGCTGCAGCTGCTGGTCGATGCTGGCCTGGGGCGTGCGTGGCAGCTCGCCGAGATTCGAGGTGGGCGTGGTACCGCAAGCGGCCAGCAGAGCGGCGAAGCAGAGGGCGGAGAGCGGACGCAGGCTGGCGATCATGTAAGCGTTCCTGATACCTGGGCAAATTGAGTTGCGAATTGTACCCAAGGCCTGGCGGGGGTGCGATGTCGTCGGTGCGAAACGGGCTACAATGCGCGCTTTCGTCGATTCGAGGTGCCCGCCGTGGCTGCTTCCGGTGCTTCCCATACTCCTGTTGGCACGCTGTACGTGGTCGCGACGCCGATAGGCAATCTGGACGACATGAGCGCGCGTGCACTCAAGGTATTGGGTGAGGTGGCGCTGATCGCCGCCGAAGATACCCGTCACTCGGCGAGGTTGCTGCAGCACTTCGGCATCACCACGCCTCTGGCGGCCTGCCATGAGCACAATGAGCGGGATCAGGGCGGGCGTTTCCTGGCGCGTCTGCAGGCGGGCGAGCATGTGGCGCTGATTTCCGATGCCGGCACACCGCTGATCTCCGACCCAGGTTTTCACCTCGTGCGGCAGGCGCGTGCCGCCAATGTGCCGGTGGTGCCGGTGCCGGGGCCTTGCGCCCTGATCGCTGCGTTGTCGGCGGCCGGGTTACCGTCCGATCGGTTCGTCTTCGAGGGCTTCCTGCCGGCCAAGACGGCTGCCCGTCGAGCACGGCTGGAACTGATAAAGGAAGAAGCGCGCACGCTGATCTTCTACGAGGCGCCCCATCGCATTCTGGAAAGCCTGGAGGACATGCGGGCGGTGTTCGGCGAGCAGCGCCCGGCGTTGTTGGCGCGTGAACTCACCAAGACGTTCGAGACGCTCAGGGGGTTGCCGCTGGCGGAACTGTGCGCCTGGGTGGCGTCCGACAGTAACCAGCAGCGCGGCGAGTGTGTGGTGCTGGTGGCTGGCTGGCAGGCTCCGGACGGGGATGCGGCTGTCAGTGCCGAAGCCTTGCGGGTGCTGGACCTGTTGCTCAAGGACTTGCCGCTCAAGCGGGCGGCGGCCCTGGCTGCGGAGATCACCGGGGTGCGCAAGAATTTGCTCTACCAGGCGGCGCTGGAGCGTAGCAAGCCTGAAGCATGACTTGCGCCAGTGCCGTCGCGCCGTTAACCTTCGCGGTGGAGAGTCGATCGGACAGTCGCTGTCTTCCTTTGCTCTGCAAAGGGGGAGGGAGGAAAGTCCGGGCTCCATAGGGCGGAGTGCCAGGTAACGCCTGGGAGGCGTGAGCCTACGGAAAGTGCCACAGAAAATAACCGCCTAAGCGCGCAAGCGCCGGTAAGGGTGAAAAGGTGCGGTAAGAGCGCACCGCACGGCTGGCAACAGTTCGTGGCTAGGTAAACCCCACTCGGAGCAAGACCAAATAGGGTTCCATTGGCGTGGCCCGCGCTGGAACCGGGTAGGTTGCTAAAGGCATGCAGTGATGTATGTCGTAGAGGAATGACTGTCCTCGACAGAACCCGGCTTACAGATCGACTCTCCACCTCTTCCCTTCCTGCGCTTCACCTTCGAATCCCTCCTTTTTAATGCCTAAAAATTCTTACTCTTAAGAAGTTACTTTAACTTCGTTGGTTATATCCCTGCCCCTTTTCGTTTTTGTCAAAAAAGCCCTTCTCAGACTTCCTTCCATACTCCCGCTTAGTTCGCTAAATCGCCGTCCCGTAAGGGTTTTTCCCGTTGGGCGCGCCTTGACGGTGGGGTGGGCGCATTCCTATAGTGTGCGGAAGTGGCATGAAGTGGCAGAAAGTGGGTTTTCATGGGCATGGATAGCTAATAACAGGGGAAGCGCAGCGTGTTTCGCGGAGCTAACGCCATCAGTCTCGACGCCAAAGGGCGACTCGCGATGCCGAGCCGGTATCGTGACGAACTCGTTTCGCGTTGCGCTGGCCAGCTCATCGTGACCATCGACGCCATCGACCCCTGCTTGTGTGTCTACCCCCTGCCCGAATGGGAGCTGATCGAAGCCAAGCTGCGCGAGCTGCCTTCTCTGCGTGAGGAGAGTCGCCGCTTGCAGCGTCTGTTGATCGGCAATGCCGTGGATCTGGAGCTGGATGGCAGCGGCCGCTTCCTGGTGCCGCCGCGCCTGCGTGAATACGCCAAGCTGGACAAGCGCGCCATGCTGGTGGGCCAGCTGAACAAGTTTCAACTGTGGGACGAAGATGCCTGGAACGCGATTGCCGATGCGGACCTGGCTGCCATTAAAGAAACCGGCGGTCTGCCGGACGAACTCCGTGACCTGATCCTGTGACCATGAGCAGTAGCTTTCGCCATATCACCGTGCTGCTGGACGAAGCCGTCGAGGCCCTCGCCGTGCGCGCCGACGGCTGCTACCTGGATGGCACCTTTGGTCGCGGTGGCCACAGTCGACTGATCTTGCAGAAGCTTGGCCCGGGTGGATGCCTGCTGGGTTTCGACAAGGACCCCTTGGCAATCGCAACGGGACAAGCGCTGGCGGCCGAAGATGGCCGCTTCGTCGTTGTGCAGCGCAGTTTTGCGGAACTCGGCGAGGAAGTCGCTGTCCGCGGGCTGGCCGGCAAGGTTGGTGGCGTGCTGCTGGATCTCGGCGTTTCCTCGCCACAGCTGGACGACCCCGAGCGGGGCTTCAGCTTCCTCAATGACGGTCCGCTGGACATGCGCATGGACCCGAGCAAGGGCGTCAGTGCCGCTGAATGGATCGCCAGCGCCAGCGAAGACGATATCGCCCGGGCGTTCAAGGACTACGGCGAGGAGCGCTTTGCCAAGCGCATGGCGCGGGCCGTGGTACAGCGTCGCGCCGAAAAGCCTTTCGAACGGACCGCCGACCTGGCGGCTGTGCTGACCGCCGCCAATCCCGCCTGGGAGAAGGGCAAGAACCCCGCGACCCGCGCTTTCCAGGGGCTGCGCATCCAGATCAACAACGAGCTGGGCGACCTCGAGCAGGGGCTCGATGCCGCTCTCGAGGCGCTGGAGGTGGGCGGTCGCCTGGTCGTCATCAGCTTCCACTCCCTGGAAGATCGCATCGTCAAGCTGTTCATGCGCCGCCACGCCAAGGGCGAGGCGGACAAGCTGCCGCGCGACCTGCCGATCCGCCCCGCTGCCTTCGAGCCGCGTTTGAAACTGCTCGGCAAGCCGCAGTACGCGTCCGACGCCGAGACCAGCGCCAACCCGCGTTCGCGTAGCGCCGTGATGCGGGTCGCGGAGAAGCTGAGATGAGACGCCTTCATGGCAAGTCTCTGCCTGCCGGTAGCCTGCTGTTGCTGGTGTTGTTCGTCGGGGTGCTGGTGTCGGCGCTCGCAGTGTCCTATTGCGCGCATTGGAATCGCCAATTGCTCAACGGCCTCTATGCCGAACTCAGCGTGCGCGACAAGGCGCAGGCTGAGTGGGGGCGTCTGATTCTCGAGCAGAGCACCTGGACCGCCCATAACCGCATCGAAACCCTCGCCAGCGAGCAGTTGAAGATGCGCATTCCCGATCCGGCCGAAGTTCGTCTGGTGGCGCCATGATCGGTCTCGAAGGCGCG
Organism: Zestomonas ipomoeae; assembly: GCF_057128665.1. Lineage (NCBI taxonomy): Bacteria > Pseudomonadati > Pseudomonadota > Gammaproteobacteria > Pseudomonadales > Pseudomonadaceae > Zestomonas > Zestomonas ipomoeae. The sequence continues at coordinate 74,214 of NZ_JBSKHQ010000007.1, read as the reverse complement.
CTCTATCCCTGGCGCTTCCGGCTGGTCCTGGCCTTGCTGGCCTTGCTGGTGGGCACGATCGCCTGGCGCATCGTCGACCTGCAGGTGGTCGATCGGCAGTTCCTGCAAGGGCAGGGCGATGCCCGCAGCGTTCGGCACATTCCGATTCCCGCCCATCGCGGCTTGATTACTGATCGCAACGGCGAGCCGTTGGCGGTCAGTACGCCGGTGACCACGTTGTGGGCCAATGGCAAGGAGCTGCAGGCGGCCCGCGCCCAGTGGCCGGCCCTGGCGGCTGCGCTCGGCCAGGCCCCGAAGGAGTTCGCTCAACGCCTGGAGCAGAATGCGAGCAGGGAATTCATGTATCTGGTGCGTGGCTTGACGCCGGAGCAGGGCCAGGTGGTGCTCGACCTGCACGTGCCGGGCGTCTATGCCATCGAAGAGTTCCGCCGCTTTTACCCGGCCGGCGAGGTGGCCGCCCACGTGGTCGGCTTTACCGATATCGATGACCGTGGCCGCGAGGGCATGGAACTGGCTTTCGACGAATGGCTGGCCGGCGTGCCGGGCAAGCGTCAGGTGCTCAAGGATCGCCGAGGCCGTCTGATCAAGGATGTGCAGGTCACCCAGAATGCCAAGGCCGGCAAGAGCCTGGCGTTGTCCATCGACTTGCGCCTGCAATATCTGGCCCACCGCGAACTGCGCAACGCCCTGATCGAGAACGATGCCAAGGCCGGCAGTCTGGTAATGGTCGACGTGAAGACCGGCGAGATCCTCGCCATGGTCAACCACCCGACCTACAACCCGAACAATCGCCGCAGCCTGGAGCCGGCAGCCATGCGCAACCGGGCGATGATCGACGTGTTCGAGCCGGGTTCGACCGTCAAGCCGATTTCGATGTCGGCCGCATTGCAGAGCGGGCGCTGGAAGCCCAGCGACGTGGTCGAGGTCTGGCCGGGTTCGCTGCGCATCGGTCGCTACACCATTCGCGATGTATCCCGTACCGAAGGGCGCGAGCTGGACCTCACCGGCATCCTGATCAATTCCAGCAACGTCGGCATGAGCAAGATCGCCTTCGATATCGGCGGCGAGACCATCTTCGACACCATGAGCAAGCTGGGCTTCGGCCGCGACACCGGTCTTGGCTTCCCCGGCGAGCGCGTGGGCAACCTGCCCAATCATCCCAAGTGGCGCCAGGCGGAAACGGCGACCCTGTCCTACGGCTACGGCCTGTCGGTGACGGCCGTGCAACTGGCCCATGCCTATGCCGCGCTGGCCAACCACGGGCAGATGCTGCCGTTGTCCATGACCCGTGTCGACGGCGAGCCGGAGGGTGTGCAGGTGCTGCCGGAAGACGTCGCCCGGACTATGCAGGGCATGTTGCAGCAGGTCGTGGAAGCGCCGCGCGGAGTGTTCCGCGCCCAGGTGCCGGGCTATCACGTGGCGGGCAAGAGCGGTACGGCGCGCAAGGCCACGGTGGGCAGCAAGGGCTACACCGAGAACGCCTACCGCTCGCTGTTCGCCGGCTTCGCGCCAGCCCGCGACCCGCGTATCGCCTTGGTGGTGGTCATCGACGAACCCGGCAAGGGCGCCTATTTCGGTGGCCTGATTTCAGCGCCGGTGTTCGGCAAGGTCATGGCCGGCGCGCTGCGCCTGATGAACATCGCCCCTGACAACCTTCCTCCGCCTGCAGAGAAGCAGACGGCCGATCTGACTCCAGGCAAAGGAGGGCGCATCTGATGCCCATGCCGCTCAATCAACTGTTGCCCCAGGCCGAGACCTCGGTGCTGATTCGCGAACTGACGCTGGATAGCCGCAAGGTGCGCCCTGGCGACTTGTTCCTCGCTGTGCCGGGCAACCAGCAGGATGGCCGTCTGCATATCGCCGATGCGATCTCCCGTGGCGCCGCCGCCGTGGCCTACGAGGCCGAGGGGGCGCCGGAAATCAAGGCTGGCAATGCCGCCCTGGTGCCGCTCAAGGGACTGGCCGGGCAACTCTCGGCGATTGCCGGGCGCTTCTATGGCGAGCCGAGTCGGGCGCTGCACCTGATCGGAATCACCGGCACCAACGGCAAGACCAGCGTCAGCCAACTGATGGCCCAGGCGCTGGATCGCCTGGGCGAGCGCTGCGGCATCATCGGCACCCTTGGCAGCGGCTTCTTCGGCGAGCTGGAAAGCGGACGCCACACCACGCCCGACCCGGTCGGCGTGCAGGCGCTGCTGGCCGATCTGAAAAAGGCCGGCGCCAAGGCGGCGGCCATGGAGGTGTCCTCCCACGGCCTCGATCAGGGCCGGGTTGCCGCCCTGGATTTCGACGTGGCGGTGTTCACCAACCTGTCTCGCGATCACCTCGATTACCACGGCTCGATGGAGGCCTACGCCGCCGCCAAGGCCAAACTGTTTGCCTGGCCGAACCTGCGCTGCCGGGTGCTCAACCTGGACGACGCGTTCGGCCGGCAACTGGCCGCCGAACAGCAGGAGTCGCGGTTGCTCACCTACAGCCTGGAGGACAGCTCGGCCTACTTGTATTGCCGCGACGCCCAGTTCGACGACAACGGCGTGCGCGCGACCCTGATCACTCCACAGGGCGAGGGCTATCTGCGCAGCCCGCTGCTCGGGCGCTTCAATTTGAGCAACCTGCTGGCGGTGGTCGGTGGATTGCTCGGCCTGGGTTATTCGCTGGACGAAATCCTGCGCGCCATGAGCGATCTGCAAGGCCCGCCCGGGCGCATGCAGCGCCTCGGTGGCGGTCTCCAGCCGCTGGTGGTGGTGGATTACGCCCATACCCCGGATGCCCTGGAAAAAGTCCTCGCCGCCCTGCGCCCGCATGTCCGCGGCCGCCTGCTGTGCCTGTTCGGCTGCGGCGGCGATCGCGATCGTGGCAAGCGGCCGCTGATGGCCGAGGTCGCCGAGCGCCTGGCCGATGCGGTGCTGGTCACCGATGACAATCCGCGCAGCGAGGCGCCGGAACAGATTCTCGCCGACATTCGCGGCGGTTTTGTCCGGCCCGATGCGGTGAACTTCGTGCCGGGGCGCGGCCAGGCCATTGCCCAGTTGATCGCCGGTGCCGACGTCGACGACGTGGTGGTGTTGGCCGGCAAGGGCCATGAGGACTATCAGGAAATCAACGGCGAACGCCAGCCGTTCTCCGATCTGGATGAAGCTGCCAAGGCGCTGGTCGCCTGGGAGGTCGCCCATGCTTGAATCGCTGACCTTGAGCGCGATTGCCGGGCCCTTGGGCGGGCGCTTGCTCGGTGGTGACGCGAGCTTCGCCGCCGTCTCCACAGACAGCCGCAAGGTCGCGCCGGGCCAGCTGTTCATTGCCCTGGTCGGCCCGACCTTCGACGGCCACGATTATCTGGCCGAGGTTGCCGCCAAGGGCGCGGTCGCTGCCCTGGTGCAGCGTGAAATCCCAGGCGTGGATCTGCCGCAGTTGCTGGTGGCCGATACCCGCCTGGCCCTGGGTCGGCTGGGTGCGCTGAACCGCGACGCTTTCCAGGGCCGCCTCGCCGCAGTGACCGGTTCCAGCGGCAAGACCAGCGTCAAGGAAATGCTGGCTGCCATCCTGCGTACCCAGGGGCCGGTACTCGCCACCCAGGGCAACCTGAACAACGACCTCGGCGCGCCGCTGACCCTGCTGCAGCTGTCCGGAGAACACCTGGGCGCAGTCATCGAGCTGGGTGCCAACCATGTCGGCGAGATCGCCTACACCGTGGGCCTGACCCGGCCGCAGGTGGCGATTCTGACCAATGCCGGCACCGCCCACGTCGGCGAGTTCGGCGGCCCGGAGAAGATCGTCGAAGCCAAGGGCGAGATCATCGAAGGGTTGGACGAGAACGGCGTAGCCGTGCTCAACCTTGACGACAAGGCTTTTCCAATCTGGAAGGCAAGGGCCAAGGGGCGTCGGGTACTGTCTTTCGCGCTGGGCAACGGCGCGGCCGATTTCCACGCGAGCGATCTGGATCGCGATGCGCGCGGTTGCATGGCATTCACCCTCAATGGCCCGAACGGTTCGGCGCGGGTGCAGCTCAACCTGCTGGGCCAGCACAACGTCGCCAACGCGCTGGCCGCTGCCGCCGCCGCCCATGCCCTGGGCGTGCCGTTGGTCGGCATCGTCACCGGTCTGGAAAGCGTGCAGCCGGTCAAGGGGCGCGCCGTAGCGCAGCTGGCGCCCAGCGGTGTGCGTGTGATCGATGACAGCTACAACGCCAACCCGGTGTCGATGTGTGCCGCCGTGGATATACTCGCCGGCTTTTCCGGGCGGACCATTCTGGCGCTGGGCGACATGGGCGAGCTGGGCGAATGGGCGGAGCAGGGTCACCGCGAAGTCGGTGCCTATGCTGCCGGCAAGGTCAGCGCGCTCTATGCGGTGGGGCCGCTGATGGCTTATGCAGTGGCGGCGTTCGGTGAAAATGGTCGTCATTTCGCCGACCAGGACGCCCTGATCGCCGCGCTTCGTGCAGAGCAGGAAATCCCTACAACCATTTTGATCAAGGGTTCGCGCAGCGCAGCGATGGAGAACGTCGTTGCGGCACTCTGCGGAACTGGCGAGGAGAGTCACTAAATGCTGCTGCTGCTGGCGGAGTATCTGCAACAGTTCTACAAGGGCTTCGCGGTCTTTCAATACCTGACCCTGCGCGGCATCCTCGGCGTGCTCACCGCGCTGGTGCTGTCGCTGTGGCTGGGCCCGTGGATGATCCGTACCCTGCAGATCCGCCAGATCGGCCAGGCCGTGCGCAACGACGGCCCGCAATCGCATCTGTCGAAGAAAGGCACGCCGACCATGGGCGGCGCGCTGATCCTTTCCGCCATCGCCGTCAGTACGCTGCTCTGGGCTGACCTGTCCAACCGCTATGTATGGGTGGTGCTGGCCGTGACCCTGCTGTTCGGTGGCATCGGCTGGGTGGACGACTATCGCAAGGTGATCGAGAAGGATTCCCGCGGCCTGCCGAGCCGCTGGAAGTATTTCTGGCAGTCGGTATTCGGTCTGGGGGCGGCGGTCTTCCTTTATATGACCGCGCAGAACCCGGTCGAAACCACGCTGATCCTGCCGCTGCTGAAGGACGTCAGCCTTCAGTTGGGCGCTATCGGTTTCATCGTGCTGACCTACTTCGTCATCGTCGGCTCGAGCAACGCGGTGAACCTCACCGACGGCCTCGATGGCCTGGCGATCATGCCGACGGTGATGGTCGGCGGTGCGCTCGGCGTGTTCTGCTACCTGTCGGGCAACGTGAACTTCTCCGACTACCTGCTGATCCCCTACGTGCCGGGCGCCGGCGAACTGATCGTGTTCTGCGCGGCACTGGTCGGTGCCGGCCTCGGCTTCCTCTGGTTCAACACCTACCCGGCGCAGGTGTTCATGGGCGACGTCGGCGCACTGGCGCTGGGTGCCGCGCTGGGCACCATCGCGGTGATCGTGCGTCAGGAAGTGGTGCTGTTCATCATGGGCGGCGTGTTCGTCATGGAAACCCTGTCGGTGATGATCCAGGTCGCTTCGTTCAAGCTGACCGGCAAGCGCGTGTTCCGCATGGCGCCGATCCATCACCATTTCGAACTCAAAGGCTGGCCCGAGCCGCGCGTGATCGTGCGCTTCTGGATCATCACCGTGATTCTGGTGTTGATCGGCCTGGCCACTCTGAAACTGAGGTAATCGCGTGAGCCTGATCGCTTCCGACCAGTTCCGCATCGTTGTCGGCCTCGGCAAGAGCGGCATGTCCCTGGTGCGCTTCCTGGCGCGCCAGGGCGTGCGCTTCGCCGTGGCCGATACGCGCGCGAACCCGCCGGAACTGGCCGCCCTGAAGCGCGACTACCCGCAGGTGGACGTGCGTTGCGGCGAGCTGGATGCGGATTTCCTCTGCCGCGCCAGCGAACTGTATGTCAGCCCCGGCCTGGCGCTGGCCACGCCGGCGTTGCAGGCGGCGGCCGCCCGCGGCGTCAAGCTGTCCGGAGACATCGAGCTGTTCGCTCGCCACGCCAAGGCACCGATCGTCGCCATTACCGGCTCCAACGCGAAAAGCACCGTGACCACCCTGGTGGGCGAGATGGCCAAGGCCGCCGGCAAGCGGGTGGCCGTGGGCGGCAATCTCGGCACCCCGGCGCTGGATCTGCTGGCCGACGACGTCGAGCTGTACGTGCTGGAGCTGTCCAGCTTCCAGCTGGAGACCACCGAGCTACTCAACGCCGAGGTGGCGACCTGCCTGAACCTCAGCGAAGACCATATGGACCGCTACAGCGGCATGCCGGCCTACCACCTGGCCAAGCATCGCATCTTCCGCGGCGCCCGGCAGGTGGTGGTGAATCGCGACGATGCGTTGTCGCGGCCGCTGATCGCCGACCAGGTGCCGTGCTGGAGCTACGGCCTCGGCAAGCCCGATTTCAAGCGTTTCGGGCTGCTGGAAGAGGGGGGCGAGAAGTGCCTGGCCTTCCAGTTCGAGGCCTTGATGCCGGTACGCGAGTTGAAAATGCGCGGCGCCCATAACCAGAGCAATGCCCTGGCAGCCTTGGCGCTCGGCCATGCCGCGGGCCTGCCGATGGAGCCGATGTTGCGGACTCTGCGGGAGTTCAGTGGCTTGCCGCATCGCTGCCAGTGGGTCGGCGAACGCCGGAACGTGAACTACTACGACGACTCCAAGGCCACCAACGTCGGCGCCGCCCTTGCCGCCATCGAAGGGCTGGGGGCGGACACCGCCGGCAAGCTGGTGCTGATCGCCGGCGGCGATGGCAAGGGCGCGGACTTCTCCGCCCTGCGCGCGCCGGTGGCGAAGTATTGTCGTGCGGTGGTGCTGCTGGGGCGCGATGCCGATCTGCTGGCTGCTGCGCTGGGCGATGCGGCGCCGCTGATCAAGGTGCGGAGCCTCGACGAAGCTGTGCAGCGCTGTGCCGAACTGGCCGAGCCAGGCGATGCCGTGTTGCTGTCGCCGGCCTGTGCCAGCCTCGACATGTTCAAGAATTTCGAAGAGCGCGGGCGGCTGTTCGCCCAGGCCGTGGAGGGGCTCGTCTGATGCTGGCCCTGCTGCGTCCCTATCCGTCGCCGCTGTTCAGCCGGGTCGGCATCGATCTGGACTTCCCGTTGCTGGCCGGCTGCCTGGCGCTGCTCGGCCTGGGCCTGGTGATGATCACCTCGGCGTCATCCGAGGTGGCGGCGGTGCAGACCGGCAATGCGCTCTACCACATGACCCGGCACCTGATCTATCTGGCCGCCGGCCTGGTGGCCGCCGGCCTGACCCTGATGATTCCCCTGGCCACCTGGCAGCGCCTCGGCTGGCTGCTGCTGCTCGGTGCCTTCGGCCTGTTGGTGATGGTGTTGCTGCCGGGCATCGGCCGCGAGGTGAACGGTTCGATGCGCTGGATCGGTTTCGGCGCGTTCAACGTGCAGCCTTCGGAAATCGCCAAGGTCTTCGTGGTGATCTACCTGGCCGGCTATCTGGTGCGGCGCCAGGAAGAAGTGCGCGAGAGCTGGGCCGGCTTCTTCAAGCCCTTCGTCGTGTTGCTGCCAATGGCCGGTCTGCTGCTGCTGGAGCCGGACTTCGGCGCCACCGTGGTAATGATGGGGGCTGCCGCCGCCATGCTGTTCCTCGGCGGCGTCGGCCTGCTGCGATTCAGCCTGATGGTGTTGCTGGCGGTCGGTGCGGTGTTCGTACTGGTGCAGACCCAGGAATATCGCCTGCAGCGCCTGATTACCTTTACCGACCCCTGGGCCGACCAGTTCGGCTCCGGCTACCAACTGACCCAGGCGCTGATCGCCTTCGGTCGTGGCGAGTGGTTCGGCGTCGGCCTCGGCAACAGCGTGCAGAAGCAGTTCTACCTGCCCGAGGCCCATACCGACTTCGTGTTCGCCGTGCTCGCCGAGGAACTGGGCATGGTCGGCGCGCTGGTGACCATCGGCCTGTTCGTCTTCGTCAGCGTGCGTGCGCTGTATATCGGACTGTGGGCGGAAAGGGCCCGGCAGTTCTTTTCCGCCTATGTCGCCTATGGTCTGGCGTTCCTGTGGATCGGCCAATTCCTGATCAACATCGGCGTGAACGTCGGCCTGCTGCCGACCAAGGGGCTGACCCTGCCGTTCCTCAGCTACGGCGGCAGCTCGCTGGTGATCTGCTGCGTGAGCCTCGCCCTGCTGCTGCGCATCGAGTGGGAGCGGCGCCATCTGCTGGGCAGCGAGGATGTGGAATTCAGCGAAGATGCCTTCGCCGAGGAGGTCCCCCATGGCCGCTAACGTGCTGATCATGGCCGGCGGTACCGGTGGCCACGTGTTCCCGGCACTGGCCTGCGCCCGCGAATTCCAAGCCCGCGGCTATACCGTGCACTGGCTGGGCACGCCGCGCGGCATCGAGAACGAACTGGTGCCGGCGGCTGGCCTGCCGTTGCATCTGATCCAGGTAACCGGGTTGCGGGGCAAGGGCAAGCTGTCCCTGCTCAAGGCGCCATTTCAGTTGATACGCGCGTTGCTGCAGGCGCGGCGCATCGTGCGGGACCTCGAGCCGGTCTGTGTGCTGGGCATGGGTGGCTATGTCACCGGGCCGGGCGGCCTGGCCGCGCGCCTGGCCGGCGTGCCGTTGATCATCCACGAGCAAAATGCCGTGGCCGGCACCGCCAATCGCAGCCTGGTGCCGTTCGCCAGCCGGGTCTGCGAGGCCTTTCCGGACACCTTCGCCGCCAGCGTCAAGCGCCGCACCACCGGCAATCCGGTGCGTGCCGAACTGTTCCAGGCCGAGCCCCGTCCAGCCCAGGCCCAGCGCCGGGTGCGCCTGCTGATCCTGGGCGGCAGCCTGGGAGCCGAGCCGCTGAACAAGCTGTTGCCCGAGGCGCTGGCGCTGCTGCCTGAGAATCTGTTGCCGGAGGTGCGTCACCAGGCCGGCAAGCAGCATGACCAGGTCACCGCCGAGCGTTACCGCGCCGCTGGGGTGCAGGCGCAGGTTTCGCCGTTCATCGCCGATATGGCCGATGCCTATGCCTGGGCCGACCTGGTGATCTGCCGGGCGGGAGCACTGACGGTCAGCGAACTGGCCGCCGCCGGCTTGCCCGCCTTCCTGGTGCCGCTGCCCCATGCCATCGACGATCACCAGACCCGCAACGCCGATTATCTGGCCAGCGAGGGCGCCGCCGTCCTCCTGCCGCAACGCAGTACCGACGCGGCCCAACTGGCCGCGCAGCTCAAAGAGGTTCTGATGCAGCCCGAGAAACTTGCCGCCATGGGCGCCATCGCCCGCCGTCTGGCCAAGCCGGAAGCGACCCGCAGCGTGGTCGACATTTGCCTGGAGGTGGCCCGTGGTTGAGAGTCGTAAAGCGTTCCCGCAGCCGGAAATGCGCCGAATCCGCCACATCCACTTCGTCGGTATCGGCGGCGTGGGCATGTGCGGCATCGCCGAGGTGCTGCTGAACCTGGGCTACGAAGTCTCCGGCTCGGACCTCAAGACGTCTGCGACCACCGAACGCCTGGAGAAATTCGGCGCCAAGGTGTTCATCGGCCATCGCGCAGAAAACGCCGAGCGGGCCGACGTGCTGGTGGTTTCCAGCGCGGTGAACAAGGCCAACCCGGAAGTTGCCAGTGCGCTGGAGCGGCGTATCCCGGTGGTGCCGCGCGCGGAGATGCTCGCCGAGCTGATGCGCTACCGCCATGGCATCGCCGTGGCAGGGACCCACGGCAAGACCACCACCACCAGCCTGATCGCCTCGGTATTCGCCGCCGGCGGCCTGGACCCGACCTTCGTCATCGGCGGCCGGTTGAATGCTGCCGGCACCAATGCCCAGCTTGGCACCAGCCGCTACCTGGTGGCCGAGGCCGACGAGAGCGACGCCAGCTTCCTGCATCTGCAGCCAATGGTGGCGGTGGTCACCAACATCGATGCCGACCACATGAGCACCTATGAAGGCGACTTCAACAAGCTGAAGAAGACCTTCGTCGAGTTCCTGCACAACCTGCCGTTCTACGGGTTGGCGGTGGTCTGCGTAGACGACCCGGTGGTGCGCGAGATCCTGCCGCAGATCGCCCGGCCGACCCTGACCTACGGCTTCGCCGAAGATGCCGACCTGCGCGCCATCAACGTGCGCCAGGAGGGCATGCGCACCCATTTCACCGTGCTGCGCAAGGACCGCGAGCCGCTCAATGTTTCGGTGAACATGCCGGGCAACCACAACGTGCTGAATGCGCTGGCCACCATTGCCATCGCCACCGACGAGGGCATCGCTGACGACGCAATCGTCCAGGGGCTGTCCGGCTTCCAGGGCGTCGGTCGGCGCTTCCAGGTCTACGGCGAGCTGCCGGTGGACGGCGGCAGCGTGATGCTGGTCGACGACTATGGCCACCACCCGCGCGAAGTCGCTGCGGTGATCAAGGCGGTGCGCGGCGGTTGGCCGGAGCGGCGCTTGGTGATGGTCTACCAGCCGCACCGCTATAGCCGTACCCGCGACCTGTATGACGACTTTGTGCAGGTGCTGACCGACGCCAATGTCTTGCTGCTGATGGAGGTCTATCCGGCCGGCGAGGAGCCGATCCCCGGTGCCGACAGCCGTCAGCTGTGCCACAGCATTCGCCAGCGCGGCCAGCTCGACCCCATCTACATCGAGCGGGGCGTCGAGCTGGCGCCGCTGGTCAAGCCACTGCTGCGCGCCGGCGACATTCTGCTTTGCCAGGGCGCCGGCGACATCGGCGCCTTGGCTCCCCAGTTGATCCAGAGCCCGTTGTTTGCCGCTGGCGCGACCGACGGAAGGAAGAACCAATGAGCACGCTGCACTCTACCCATGATCCGCGCGCCTTCGGCCGCGTCGCCGTGCTTTTTGGCGGCCGCAGCGCCGAGCGCGAGGTGTCGCTGAAATCCGGCAAGGCGGTGTTGGAAGCACTGCAGAGTGCCGGTGTGGACGCGTTCGGCATCGACGTCGGCGACGACTTCCTGCAGCGCCTGACCCACGAGAAGATCGACCGTGCCTTCATCGTGCTGCACGGTCGCGGCGGCGAAGACGGCTCCATGCAGGGCCTGCTCGAGTGCGCCGGCATCCCCTACACCGGCAGCGGCATCCTCGCCTCCGCGCTGGCGATGGACAAATTGCGCACCAAGCAAGTCTGGCAGAGCCTGGGCCTGCCGACCCCGCGCCACGCCGTGCTGGCCAGCGCCGCGGACTGCCAGGAAGCCGCCAACCAGCTCGGCTTCCCGCTGATCGTCAAGCCGGCCCATGAAGGGTCGAGCATCGGCATGGCCAAGGTGAACGACATCGCCGAACTGGTCGCCGCCTGGCAGGCCGCCAGCACCTACGATTCCCAGGTGCTGGTGGAGCAGTGGATCCAGGGGCCGGAGTTCACCATCGCCATGCTGCGCGGCCAGGTGCTGCCGCCGATCGGCCTGGGCACCCCGCACACCTTCTACGACTACGATGCCAAGTACCTGGCCAGCGATACCCAGTACCGCATTCCCTGCGGCCTGGATGCAGCCAAGGAGAGCGAGCTGAAAGAACTCACCGTGCGCGCCTGCGAAGCCGTCGGCGTGCAGGGCTGGGCTCGCGCCGACGTGATGCAGGACGCCAGCGGCCGGTTCTGGCTACTGGAGGTCAACACCGTACCCGGCATGACCGACCACAGCCTGGTGCCGATGGCCGCCCGCGCCGCCGGCCTGGACTTCCAGCAACTGGTACTGGCGATTCTTGCCGACAGCCTCGAGGCGAGGGGCTGAGCCATGGTCGCCACCGTTCGCCACCCGCAACCCGCCATCGGCCGCTCCGCGCGCAAGCCGATGCCACGGGGTGCCAGTCGCATGGTGGCGAAGGAACCCCTGGCAGCGCGTTTGCCGAAGCCGGACCTGGCCTTGTTCAAGCGCCTGGGCTGGCCGCTGATGCTGGTCGCGCTGGGTTTCGGCTTCTACGAACTGGGCCAGCGCCTGTTGCCCTATGCGGACCGGCCGATTGCCCGGGTCAGCGTGCAAGGCGACCTCAGCTACGTCAGCCAGCAGGCGGTGCAACAGCGCATCGCGCCCTTCGTCGAGGTGAGTTTCTTCTCCGTCGACCTGCGGGCGATGCGTGCCGAGCTGGAGCGCATGCCCTGGATCGCCCACGCCGAGGTGCGGCGGGTCTGGCCTGACCAGGTGGACATCAGCCTGGAAGAGCAACTGCCGATTGCCCGCTGGGGCGCCGGAGCGCTGTTGAACAACCAGGGGCAGGCGTTTACGCCGCGCGAACTGGCTCACTACGAACATTTACCGCAGCTCAACGGTCCGAAGCGGGCACAGCAGCGGGTGATGCAGCAGTACCAGATGCTCAGCCAGATGCTGCGACCACTGGGCTTCTCCATTGCTCAGCTCGAGCTGCGCGAGCGCGGCAGCTGGTTCATCTCGACTTCGCAGGGCATCGAGCTGCTGCTGGGGCGGGACCATGTGGTGGAAAAAATGCGTCGCTTCAGTGCCATCTATGAAAAAGAGCTGAAGGCACAGGCCGAGAACATCGCCCGCATCGACTTGCGCTACGCCAACGGCCTGGCCGTGGCCTGGCGCGAGCCCGAGGCGGCAACGGCGGCGAACGTCGCCGTGAAGAACTGAGGAGTAGAGCAATAACCATGGCAAACGTGCAGAGCGGCAAGATGATCGTCGGCCTGGACATCGGCACCTCCAAGGTGGTGGCGCTGGTGGGCGAGGTGGCGGCCGATGGTCAGCTGGAGATCGTTGGCATCGGTACCCATCCCTCGCGCGGCCTGAAGAAGGGCGTGGTGGTGAACATCGAGTCCACCGTGCAGTCGATCCAGCGCGCTGTCGAAGAAGCCCAACTGATGGCTGGCTGCCGCATCCACTCGGCCTTCGTCGGGGTGGCCGGCAACCATATCCGCAGCCTGAATTCCCACGGCATCGTCGCCATTCGCGATCGCGAGGTGAGCCCGGCGGATCTGGAGCGCGTGCTCGATGCCGCCCAGGCGGTGGCGATTCCCGCCGACCAGCGGGTGCTGCACACCCTGCCGCAGGACTACGTGATCGACAACCAGGAAGGCGTGCGGGAGCCACTGGGTATGTCCGGCGTGCGCCTGGAGGCCAAGGTGCACGTGGTCACCTGTGCGGTGAATGCCGCGCAGAACGTTGAAAAATGCGTGCGTCGCTGTGGGCTGGAAGTCGACGACATCATTCTCGAGCAACTGGCCTCGGCCTATTCGGTACTGACCGAGGACGAGAAGGAACTGGGCGTCTGCCTGGTGGACATCGGCGGTGGCACCACCGATATCGCCATTTTCACCGAAGGCGCGATCCGCCACACGGCGGTGATTCCGATCGCCGGCGACCAGGTCACCAACGACATCGCCATGGCTCTGCGCACGCCGACCCAGTACGCCGAGGAGATCAAGATCCGTTACGCCTGTGCGCTCGCCAAACTGGCCGGCCCCGGCGAGACCATCAAGGTGCCGAGCGTCGGCGAGCGGCCGCCGCGTGAATTGTCGCGCCAGGCCCTGGCCGAGGTCGTGGAGCCGCGCTACGACGAGCTGTTCACCCTGATCCAGGCCGAACTGCGTCGCAGCGGCTACGAGGATCTGATCCCGGCGGGCATCGTGCTCACCGGCGGCACGGCGAAGATGGAAGGCGCGGTCGAGCTGGCCGAGGAGATCTTCCATATGCCGGTGCGCCTGGGCGTGCCGCACACCGTCAAGGGCCTGGCCGACGTGGTGCGCAACCCGATCTATTCCACGGGCGTGGGGCTGCTGCTCTACGGCCTGCAAAAACAGGCCGAGGGCATCTCCCTGTCCAACTTCGGCTACAGCAGCGACGAACCCAAGACACCTGTTCTGGAACGGCTCAAGCGCTGGGTCCAGGGCAACTTCTGATGCGGTAGTGGTAGGCGTTACAACTAGAAAAGGAAAGGAGAGAAAAATGTTCGAATTAGTAGACAACGTGCCGCAAAGCGCGGTGATCAAAGTGATCGGAGTCGGTGGTGGCGGCGGTAACGCGGTCAATCACATGGCGAAGAACAACATCGAAGGCGTCGAGTTCATCTGCGCCAATACCGATGCCCAGGCGCTGAAGAACATCGCCGCGCGCACCGTGCTGCAGCTGGGCACCGGCGTGACCAAGGGCCTGGGCGCCGGGGCCAACCCGGAAGTCGGCCGCCAGGCGGCCATGGAAGATCGCGATCGCATCGCCGACGTGCTGCAAGGCACCGACATGGTCTTCATCACCACCGGTATGGGCGGCGGCACCGGCACCGGCGCTGCACCGATCATCGCCGAGGTGGCCAAGGACCTGGGCATCCTCACCGTGGCGGTGGTGACCCGGCCGTTCCCGTTCGAAGGCCGCAAGCGCATGCAGATCGCCGACGAAGGCATCCGCGCGCTGGCCGAGAGCGTCGACTCGCTGATCACCATTCCCAACGAGAAGCTGCTGACCATCCTCGGCAAGGACGCCAGCCTGCTGTCCGCCTTCGCCAAGGCTGACGACGTGCTGGCCGGTGCCGTGCGCGGCATCTCCGACATCATCAAGCGTCCGGGCATGATCAACGTCGACTTCGCCGACGTGAAGACCGTGATGAGCGAAATGGGCATGGCGATGATGGGCACCGGTTGCGCCAGCGGCCCGAATCGCGCCCGCGAAGCCACCGAGGCGGCGATCCGCAATCCGCTGCTGGAAGACGTCAACCTGCAGGGCGCCCGCGGCATCCTGGTGAACATTACCGCCGGTCCGGATCTGTCCCTGGGCGAATACTCCGACGTCGGCAACATCATCGAGCAGTTCGCCTCCGAGCACGCCACCGTCAAGGTCGGCACCGTGATCGATCCGGACATGCGCGACGAGCTGCATGTCACCGTGGTCGCCACCGGTCTGGGCGCGAAAATCGAGAAGCCGGTCAAGGTTGTCGACAATACCGTGCAGGTCGCCCAGGCCAACCAGGGCGCCCAGGCTGCTCCGGCCGCCCAGCGCACCGAGCAGGGTGTCAACTACAAGGACTACGAGCGCCCCACCGTGCAGCGCCAGAGCCATGCCGGCGCGGCTACCGCGGCGAAGATGAACCCGCAGGACGACCTGGACTACCTGGACATTCCGGCTTTCCTGCGTCGTCAAGCCGATTGAAAGGGTTTATCAGGACTATGAAGGTGATTGGTGTTCAGCAAAGGCCGGTTCTGCTATCATCGCCGGCCATTGTTGAAAACAATTCGCAACTAGTGCTATAGCGGCCCATGCCATGATCAGACAACGCACCCTGAAGAACATCATCCGGGCCACCGGCGTCGGCTTGCACTCGGGGGAGAAGGTTTACCTGACCCTGAAGCCCGCCCCGGTGGATACCGGCATCGTGTTCTGTCGTACCGACCTCGAGCCGGTGGTGGAAATCCCCGCCCGGGCGGAAAACGTCGGCGAAACCACCATGTCGACCACCCTGGTCAATGGTGACGTCAAGGTGGACACCGTGGAGCACCTGCTTTCGGCCATGGCTGGCCTGGGCATCGATAACGCCTACGTCGAGCTCTCCGCGTCCGAAGTGCCGATCATGGATGGCAGCGCCGGTCCCTTCGTATTTCTGATTCAATCCGCCGGCCTGCAGGAGCAGGAGGCGCACAAGAAGTTCATTCGCATCAAGCGCGAAGTAACGGTGGAAGAGGGCGACAAGCGCGCCACCTTCGTCCCGTTCGACGGCTTCAAGGTGAGCTTCGAGATCGACTTCGATCACCCGGTATTCCGCGGGCGGACGCAGACGGCGAGTGTGGATTTCTCCAGCACCTCGTTCGTCAAGGAAGTCAGTCGTGCGCGTACGTTCGGCTTCATGCGCGACATCGAATTCCTGCGCTCGCAGAACCTAGCCCTCGGCGGCAGCGTCGAGAACGCCATTGTGGTCGATGAATATCGAGTGTTGAACGAAGACGGCCTGCGTTATGAGGACGAATTCGTCAAGCACAAGATTCTCGATGCGATCGGCGACCTGTATTTGCTCGGCAACAGCCTGATCGGCGAATTCCGTGGCTTCAAGTCGGGGCACGCCCTGAACAATCGTCTTCTGCGCGCACTGATCGAGCAGACCGACGCTTGGGAAGTGGTGACTTTCGACGACGCCCGCACTGCGCCGATCTCCTACATGCGCCCGGTTGCGGCGGTGTAAGCAAGACTCTCTTACCTTTCCTTTATCTTGGTGGCCACCTTCGGGTGGCCTCTTTTTTGCTGCGGTTGTTTCGGCGGCTGCAACGGTCAGCGGTTTTCGTCTGTCGCGGTATGGCTGGCAAGACGCTCCAGCGCCGCACGCAGCTTGGGGTCCTCGATGCCTTCGGCGCTGGCGCGAATACCTTCGGCGGCGGTCATCGAGAGCGTCAGATTGCGACCGTTTGCACGTCCCTGGCTATTGCGTGGTTGCACTTTGAAGTGGATTTTCGTTAAGTTCGCGAACTCTCCGAACGCCTGCAACTGGCGAAGCAGGCGGCGCTGCTGGTAGCGCAACCGGGTTGCCCAGTGGCCGTCGGTGACGATCAGCAGCAGGCAGCCTTCGCGGCAGGAGGCAACCTGGCAATGCTCGCGGGCTGCCGGTTGCAGCTGGCTTTCCAGTAGATTCTGAAGCTGGGTCAGGCGGCGCGTCTGATCGAACAGCGCTTTTAGCGGCTTCATCTCGCGCAACAATGCAGCGGGATCTTTTGCCGGCAACGGACGAAAAGTCATGGCAGGAGGCCTGAAATCGCAGAGCGGACATGGTAGCAGAACCCTGTTGCCCGGCCGCTGTGCATTAGGGGATTTGACCATGCACATTATATTGCTCAGCCGCCGCTATGGCGCGACGCGCTCGCTCAGTCTGGATTTGCGCTGGGTAGTTCTACTGCTGTCGCTGCTGGTCGGCTCATGCCTGGTTGGCGGGGCGGCGCTCGGCGCCTGGTGGTCGCCGCAGACCCCGCTGATCGTGCAGGATCCGCTGGTGACCCGGGCACTCGATGAGCAGCGTGCCGAGGTCAGCGCCACCCGGGTCGATGCGCAGCGTCAGCTGGACGCTTTCGCCGCCCACCTGGCCGAGCTGCAATCGCGCCTGACGCGCCTCGATGCATTGGGCGAGCGCCTGACCGAGTTGGCCGACCTGGATGCCAGCGAGTTCGATTTTTCCCTGGATGTCGGCCAGGGCGGCCCCGAGGAGACGCTCGAGGGCTCGGCCTACGCACCGCCGCCCTTCATGGAAACGCTCGATGAGCTGAGCGACCGCCTGGACAGTCGCGAGCAGATGCTGGAAGTGCTGGAGCAGATGATCGCCGAGCGCCGCCTGAGCGAAGCCGAGCACCTGTCCGGCCGGCCGGTATTGCAGGGCTACATCTCCTCGCCGTTCGGCCGGCGCAGCGATCCGCTGACCGGCCGGCTGAGCGTTCACAAGGGCGTGGACTTCGCCTCCAAGCCTGGCAGCGACGTAGTGGCCGTGGCGGCCGGCGTGGTGACCTGGTCCGGGCGCAAGCGCGGCTACGGCAACGTGGTGGAGATCAGCCACGCCGACGGCTATGTCACGCTCTATGCGCACAACCAGAGCAATCTGGTGCAGGTCGGCGAACTGGTCCAGCGCGGCCAGGCCATTGCCAAGGTCGGCAGCACCGGGCGTTCGACCGGTTACCACGTGCACTTCGAGGTCAAGCACAACGGTCTGGCCATCAACCCCTCCAGCTTCATCGCCCGTGCCGCGGCTGTGGAATAACGCGGCTTTCCTCTCCTACGTTTCCGAGTAGAATGCTGCCTTCGCATGCGGCCACGAAGGCTGCCCGGGCGACTCACGGGGCCGCCCTCCATCCATTGTGTGGAAGATCCTGTCGATATGTTTGCGCCTTTGTTGAAGAAATTCTTTGGAAGCAAGAACGAGCGTGAAGTCAAACGCATGCTCAAGGTGGTGCAGACCATCAATGCCCTCGAAGAGCAGATGCTGGCCCTGTCGGACCAGCAACTGAGCGCCAAGACCGAAGAGTTCAGGGCCCGTCTGGGCAAAGGCGAGACCATTGACCAGCTGCTTCCGGAAGCGTTCGCCGTGGCGCGTGAAGCCGGCAAGCGCGTCATGGGCATGCGTCACTTCGATGTGCAATTGATCGGTGGCATGACCCTGCACGAGGGCAAGATCGCCGAGATGCGCACCGGCGAGGGCAAGACCCTGGTGGCGACCCTGGCGGTCTACCTCAACGCCCTGGAAGGCAAGGGCGTGCATGTGGTCACGGTCAACGACTACCTGGCCCGCCGCGACGCCAACTGGATGCGTCCGTTGTACGAGTTCCTCGGCCTCTCGGTTGGTGTCGTCACGCCCTTCCAGCCGCCGGAAGAGAAGCGCGCCGCCTATGCCGCCGACATCACCTACGGCACCAACAACGAATTCGGCTTCGACTACCTGCGCGACAACATGGCCTTCAGCCTGGAAGACAAGTTCCAGCGCGAGCTGAACTTCGCCGTGATCGACGAAGTGGACTCGATCCTGATCGACGAAGCGCGTACCCCGCTGATCATCTCCGGCCAGGCGGAGGACAGCTCCAAGCTCTACCAGCAGATCAACCAACTGATCCCGCGCCTCACGCAGCACATCGAGGAAGAGGAAGGCGTGGTCACCCAGGAAGGCCACTTCTCGGTGGACGAGAAGACCCGCCAGGTCGAACTCAACGAGCAGGGCCACCAATACGTCGAGGAGTTGCTAACCCAGGCCGGTCTGCTGGCCGAGGGCGAGAGCCTCTATTCGGCCCATAATCTGGGCTTGCTGACCCACGTCTACTCCGGTCTGCGCGCGCACAAGCTGTTCCACCGCAACGTCGAATACATCGTGCAGAACAACCAGGTGCTGCTGATCGACGAGCACACCGGGCGCACCATGCCCGGTCGTCGCCTCTCCGAGGGCCTGCATCAGGCCATCGAGGCGAAGGAAGGGCTGCCGATCCAGGCCGAGAGCCAGACCCTGGCCTCCACCACCTTCCAGAACTACTTCCGCTTGTACAAGAAGCTGTCCGGCATGACCGGTACCGCCGACACCGAGGCGTTCGAATTCCACCAGATCTACGGCTTGGAAGTGATGGTGATCCCCACCAACAAGCCGCTGGCGCGCAAGGACTTCAACGACCTGGTCTATCTGACCCAGGATGAGAAGTTCGCGGCGATCGTCGCCGACATCAAGGAATGCCAGGCTCAGGGCCGGCCGGTGCTGGTCGGTACCGCCTCGATCGAAAGCTCCGAGTACGTTTCGCGGCTGCTGGAGAAAGAGGGCATCGAGCACAAGGTGCTCAACGCCAAGTACCACGAGAAGGAAGCCGAGATCATTGCCCAGGCCGGTCGCCCCGGTGCGGTGACCATTGCCACCAATATGGCTGGCCGCGGTACCGACATCCTGCTGGGCGGCAACTGGGAAGTGGAGGTTGCCGCGCTGGAGGCTCCCACCGACGAGCAGATCGCCCAGATCAAGGCCGAATGGCAGAAGCGCCACCAGCGCGTCATCGAAGCGGGTGGCCTGCATGTGATCGCCTCCGAGCGGCACGAGTCGCGTCGTATCGACAACCAGTTGCGGGGCCGTGCCGGTCGCCAGGGCGACCCGGGCTCCAGCCGCTTCTACCTGTCGCTGGAAGACAGCCTGATGCGCATCTTCGCCTCCGACCGGGTGAAGAACTTCATGAAGGCCCTGGGCATGCAGTCCGGCGAGGCCATCGAGCACCGCATGGTCACCAACGCCATCGAGAAGGCCCAGCGCAAGGTGGAAGGGCGCAACTTCGACATGCGCAAGCAGCTCCTTGAGTTCGACGACGTGGCCAACGAGCAGCGCAAGGTGATCTATCACATGCGCAATAGCCTGCTGGCTGCTGGCGACGTCGGCGAAACCATCGCCGAGTTCCGCAAGGAAGTGCTGACCAACGTCATCGACCAGCACATCGCTCCGCAGTCGCTGCCCGAGCAGTGGGACGTCGCCGGTCTGGAAGATGCCCTGGCCAGCGACTTCGGCGTGCGTCTGCCGATCCAGCAATGGCTCGACGAAGACGACAAGCTGTACGAGGAAACCCTGCGCGAGCGCATCCTGCAGGCCCTGCTGGATGCCTACAACGAGAAGGAAGATATGGCCGGCGCCGAGGCGCTGCGTACCTTCGAGAAGCAGATCCTGCTGCGTGTGCTGGACGACCTGTGGAAGGACCACCTGTCCACCATGGACCATCTGCGCCACGGCATTCACCTGCGCGGCTATGCGCAGAAGAACCCCAAGCAGGAGTACAAACGCGAGTCCTTCACCCTGTTCCAGGATCTGCTGGAGTCGATCAAGCGCGACACCATGCGCGTGCTCTCCCACGTGCAGGTGCGCCGCGAGGATCCCGCCGAGGAAGAGGCGCGTCTACGCCGCGAGGCCGAGGAACTCGCCCGTCGCATGCAGTTCCAACATGCTGAAGCGCCGGGCATGAACCAACCCGAAGAGGTGCCTCAGGACGAGGGCGTGGCGGTGGCCATGCCGGTGCGCGGCGAGCAGAAGATCGGTCGCAACGAAGCCTGTCCTTGCGGTTCCGGCAAGAAGTACAAGCACTGCCACGGGCAAATCGGTTAGGCCCGGTTAGGCTGAGTAAAGCGCCGCGACCGGCTCCTGCCGCTCGCGGCGTTTTTGAATCGACTTTTCGCCGCGCCGGCCGGTGCGGCGCCCATTGTTCCGCTGACAATTCTTAAGGAGCGCATACATGGCTGTTGGTCTTGGCCCTCTGCCGACCCTGCACCCGGTTCCCGGTTTCGAACTCGGCATCGCGTCCGCCGGCATCAAGCGTCCAGGGCGCAAGGATGTGGTGGTGATGCGCTGTGCCGAGGGCTCCACCGTGGCCGGGGTGTTCACGCTGAACGCCTTCTGCGCCGCGCCGGTGATCCTGGCCAAGCAGCGCGTGCTCGGTCCGGTGCGCTATCTGCTGACCAACACCGGCAATGCCAATGCCGGTACCGGCGAGCCGGGACTGACCAACGCCGCACGCACCTGTGCCAAGCTCGGCGAGCTGGCGGGGGTGCCGGCCAACGCGGTGCTGCCGTTCTCCACCGGGGTGATCGGCGAGCCGTTGCCGGTGGAAAAGATCGAGGCGGCCCTGCCGGCGGCGCTGGCCGACCTGGCGGAGGATCACTGGGCCGAGGCGGCGACCGGCATCATGACCACCGACACCCTGCCCAAGGGCGCCAGCCGCCAGTTCGCGCACGACGGCGTGACCGTCACGGTCACCGGCATCTCCAAGGGCGCCGGCATGATCAAGCCGAACATGGCGACCATGTTGGGCTACATCGCCACCGACGCCAAGGTCGCCCAGGGCGTGCTGCAGGACCTGCTGCGCGACGCGGCGAACAAGTCGTTCAACCGCATCACCATCGACGGCGACACCTCGACCAACGACTGCTGCATGCTGATCGCGACCGGCAAGGCCGCCCTGCCGGAAATCACCCAGTCCGGCGGCGAGTTGTTCGCCAAGCTCAAGGCCGCGGTGTTCGAGGTATGCATGGAGGTGGCCCAGGCCATTGTGCGCGACGGCGAAGGCGCCACCAAGTTCGTCACCGTGCAGGTCAACGGCGGGGCGAATCATCAGGAGTGCCTGGATGTCGGCTATGCGGTGGCGCACTCGCCGCTGATCAAGACCGCGCTGTTCGCCTCCGACCCCAACTGGGGACGCATCCTCGCCGCCGTCGGACGGGCCGGCGTGCCGCAGCTCGATGTGTCGAAGATCGACGTCTACCTCGGCGATGTCTGCATCGCCAGCCAGGGTGGCCGTTCGCCGAACTACACCGAGGAACAGGGTGCGGCGGTCATGGCCCGCGAGGAAATCGGCATCCGCATTGAGCTGGGACGCGGCACCTGCAGCGAAACCATCTGGACTACCGATCTTTCCCACGAGTACGTGAAGATCAACGCCGAATACCGCACCTGAGCCTCCGGGCCGCCCCCCGGCCCGCTCGCTATTCCCGCCAGGCATCCGGCAATGAGCACGTGGAATTTGCTTTTTGCCGGCTGCGCCTTTCATATGTCGCCTTGACTTATGGCTTATCCACAACGGAAGGGGAGGCGTCCATGGCGCTGCAACTGGTGATCGGCAACAAGAACTATTCCTCCTGGTCGCTGCGCGCCGCTTTGGCGCTGGCGTTGACCGAGGAGCCCTACGACGAGCTGCGTATCCCGCTGTTCCAGACGGGCAGCCGCGCGCGCCTGCTGGCCCAGTCGCCGACCGGCAAGGTGCCGGTGCTGCAGAGCGAGGAAGGTCCGATCTGGGACTCCCTGGCCATCGCCGAATACCTTGCCGAGCGCTTCGCCGAGTCCCATCTCTGGCCGCGCGGGCAGTATGCGCGCGCGGTAGCCCGTTCGATATGCGCGGAGATGCACAGCGGTTTCGCCGCCTTGCGTAGCCATATGCCGATGGACCTCAAGCGGAGCCAGGCGCTATCGACCATGCCGGCCGAGGTGGCTGCCGATATCGACCGGATCTGCGCACTCTGGGCCGATTGCCGCTCACGCTTCGGCCAGGACGGCCCGTTCCTGTTCGGCCATGCCAGCGTCGCCGATGCGTTCTACGCGCCGGTGGCGACCCGCTTGCGCAGCTACGCCGTCGAGTTGCCGGCAACCGCGGCGGCCTACGTCGAGACCATCTACCAGTGGCCGGCCTTCCAGCGTTGGTACCAGGCGGCCCTGCAGGAAACGGAGACGCTTTGATGACGCGGGTGCATGTCGCGGCCGCGGTGATTCGCGGTGCCGATGGCCGGGTGCTGATCGCCAGACGTCCCGAGGACAAGCATCAGGGCGGCCTCTGGGAGTTTCCCGGCGGCAAGGTGGAGGATGACGAGACGGTCGAACGCGCGTTGGCCCGGGAGCTGGAGGAGGAGCTGGGCATCCGCGTCGAGGCGGCTCGGCCGCTGATCCAGGTGCGCCATGACTATCCGGACAAGCAGGTGCTGCTGGATGTCTGGGAAGTGAACCGGTTCAGCGGCGAGCCCCATGGCGCCGAGGGCCAGCCGCTGGCCTGGGTTTCGCCGCGGCAGCTGGGCGACTACCGGTTTCCCGCTGCCAACCGGCCCATCGTTGCCGCGGCGCGCTTGCCCCAGACCTACCTGATCACCCCGGACAACCTGAGTGGCAGGGCACTGCTGCAGGGATTGCAACGGGCGCTGGATGACGGCATCCGTCTGGTGCAATTGCGCGCGCCGGAGATGTTCGATGCCGAGTACCGGCTCCTGGCCGCCGATGCCCAAGGCCTGTGCGCCGGCCGGGCCCAGCTGATGATCAAGGGGCCGTTGGAGTGGCTGGGCGACCTGCCCGCCGCCGGCTGGCACCTGACCGCCCGGCAGTTGCGCGAGCTGGCGGCCGCCGGCCGGCCGCTGCCCGCCGAGCGCTGGCTGGCAGCGTCCTGTCACGGTGCCGAGGAACTGGCGTTGGCGGGCGAGATGGGGGTCGACTTCGTTACCCTGTCGCCGATCCTGCCGACCCAGACCCATCCGCAGGCCGACCCCTTGGGCTGGCAGCGCGCAGCCGAATGGCTGCAGGGCTTCAACCAGCCCGCCTACCTGCTCGGCGGGCTCGGCCGCAAGGACCTGGAGCGGGCTTGGCAGGTCGGCGCCCAGGGGGTCGCCGGCATCCGCGGGCTGTGGCCGCAGGCATGAAACCCGAAGATCTGCAGTTGCTGGTCAGCCGTAGCATGCCCTACGGCAAGTACAAAGGGCGGCTGATTGCCGACCTGCCTGGCAACTACCTGGGCTGGTTCGCTCGGGAAGGCTTCCCGCCCGGAGAGATCGGGCGGTTGCTGGCGCTGATGTACGAGATCGATCACAACGGCCTGGGTGCCTTGCTGGAGCCGCTGCGCCGGACGGTTGCCCGCCAGCGCTGATTCGTAGGCGTTCTTCTTCGTTCTTCTTTCCGAACCAGGCGGTGCCCTGCGCTGTCGCGCAGCGGGCCTGCGCGTTCGCACATTGGTCATCGACCGGCGGTATGACCGTCTATCCCTGCGCGGTCAAGAAAATGGCGTCAAAACCGTTACGGTCTTGGTGGCCACTGTGCCCATCTGCCATTCACCACTTAGAACAGCAGCGCCAGCCTCCAAGGACGGGCTGTCTGCTGCCCAAGCAGTAGGTAGTAATGATGATTGATCTCAGCACCTGGAATCTGACGGTTCCCGTCGAAGAACCCGCCCTCACCATTTCCACGGCATCCGTGAATTCGGGCTACAGCAGCCCGTATTTCCAGCAGGTCGGCTCGACCCTGTTCTTCTGGGCGCCGGCTACGGGCACCTCCACGGGGGGGAGCGTCTATCCGCGCAGCGAGCTGCGGGAAACCTTCGCCAATGGCACGCAAAACAACTGGTATTACACCGCCGGCTCGCACCATTTGAGCGCCAGGCTGGCGGTGACCCAGGTGCCTTCCAGCGGCAAGGTCATCCTCGGCCAGATCCACTCGAAGGACAATTCCGCGCCGTTCGCCAAAATCGTCTATCGCAGTATCAAAGGCGTCGGCTACGTGACCCTGGAGCTGCGCAACCAGCCATTGGACCTGAAGAGCCCGGCGGTGCTGACCTACAAGAGCATGCCGCTGAACCAGCCCTTTACCTACGCGATCGACATTACCAACGGCGGCGACATCACCGCGCGCATCGACGGTCTGGTCTACAACGGGCGGATCGACCCGCTGTGGCAAGGCAAGCGCATGTACTTCAAGGCCGGCATGTATTCGATCGACAACGAGGGGCCGGAAACCGAAGGCGGGCGTGCCGAATTCTATGCCCTGGATGCCCATCACCTGCCGTGAGCCGATGGCTGTCACAGCGAAAAACCCGCCTTGGCGGGTTTTTCGTTTTGCGGCACTGGCTATGGGCAGGCGTCGACCGGCTCGCAGCGCACCTGCGTTTTCACCGAGTTGGCGATGAAGCACTGCTCGTGGGCTTCATGATGCATGGCGTCGATCTGCTCGCGCGTCGGCAGGCGGTCGCCGGAAAAACCGACCTGCGGGCGCAGGGTCACCGTCGAGATTGACCACTTGCCCTCGGCGTTCCTTTCCATCGTCCCGACGGCTGCATCGAAATAGCGGTCGACGCGGAAGCGACGCTTGGCGGCGATACCGAGAAACCAGAGCATGTGGCAACTGGAGAGCGAGGCGACGAAAGCTTCCTCGGGATCGACTGCGCTGGCATCGGACATGGGCAGCGGGACCACGTGGGGCGAGGAAGAGCCCGGCACCTCGAGCCCGCCGTCGAAGCGCAGCGAATGCCGGCGGCTGTAGCGATTGTCGAGGAAGTCCTGCTCGCCGCGCAGCCAGAGGACTTCGGCATGGTGTTCCGACATGGGGGTGCTCCCTGGCTTCAGGCGTGGGACTGGCAGGTGCCGCTGCCGTGGGGGGCGGCGGCGAATGCCGGGTGGCGTTCGGCCTCGGCGGAGAATGCGCTCAGGTGAGGAAAGTCTGTCGCGCGCACCACGTCGGGAATCATCTGCTGGCTGAACTGCCAGGCCACCGCAGTACTGATCCCGGGTTGTCCTTCGAGTGCGAGCGGCTGGCGCGCCAGTTCGTTCTCCAGAGCCTGGTAGGCGGCCAACACCTGGCCGGTGATCCGGTCCAGCCACGGTTGATGGAGCTTCTGCGCCGGGCGCAGCAGGTGCTCGTAGACGATCTGCACGCTCTTCTCACAGGCCGCCAGTGCCAGGCCGACCACCCGCAGCGCCTGGCGACGTGCGTCGATTCCGCTCGGCATCAGCGACCTGCCGGCCAGGTGCTCGACGTAGTCGAGGATCAGCGTGGAGTCCATCAGCACGCTGCCGTCTTCGCAGATCAGCGTCGGCACCTTGACCACCGGATTGATCGCCTGGAACTGCCCGAAGGTGCTGAACACCGATAGCGGGTTGTGTTCGAAGGGCAGCCCGAGCATTTGCAGGGACACCGCGACGCGGCGTACGTAGGGCGAATCCAGCATTCCCACCAGTTGCATGTTTCTCTCCTTGAAGGTGACGCGGGGTGGCCGTGCCGGTATCGGCACGGCGGATGTCATTGCCGCGGTGCGCCGGCGGCCTGCCACAGCACCTCGGCGATCTGCTGGCGGCGGGCGATCAGCCGCGCGGCGACGAACAGCAGGTCGGAAAGGCGGTTCAGGTAGGCGAGGGCGACGTCGCGCACCGGCTCCAGGGCGTTCAGTTGCTGGCAGCGGCGCTCGGCGGTGCGGGCCAGGCTGCGACACAGGTGGGTCAGGGCGACCAGACGCGAGCCGCCGGGCAGGATGAAGTTCTCCAGCGGGCCGAGTTCTTCGTTCCAGCGGTCGATGGCCTTCTCCAGGCGCTCGATCTCCGCGGGCTGCAGCGCCTCGTAGGTCGGCATGGCCAGCTCGCCGCCGAGGTCGAACAGGCGATGCTGGCAGGGCGCGAGCACCTCGGCCACTTCACCGAGACCGTGCCAGCGCGCCTGCTGCTCGGCGAGTTCGGCCAGCAGCAGGCCGAGGTGGCTGTTCAGCGTATCGACCTCGCCCATGGCTTCCACCCGCGGGTGGTCCTTGGGCACGCGGCTGCCATCGGCCAGGCCGGTGTGGCCGCTGTCTCCGGTGCGGGTGTAGATCTTCGACAAGCGATAGCCCATGGTGCGTTGTTCCTCAGAGACCCGAGCCGTCGGGTGCAGCGGCCAGTGGCAGGCGCAGGGTGAAGCAGGTGCCCTGGCCAGGCTTGGACTGCACTTCCATCTGCCCTTTGTGGTTGTTGGTGATGATGAAGTAGGACACCGACAAGCCAAGTCCGGTGCCGGCGCCGATTTCCTTGGTGGTGAAGAAGGGCTCGAAGATGCGCTTGCGCACCGCCTCGGAAATACCGGCGCCGTTGTCTTCCACCTGGATTTCCGCCCAGGGCGGGTTGAGCCGGGTGCGCAGGATGATGTGCCCGGCCTCCTGGTCGTCGTCGCGTTGATGGATGGCCTGGGCGGCGTTCTTCAGCAGGTTCAGCAGCACCTGCTCCAGCTCGTTGCCGGTGCAGGGTACCCGCTCCAGGCGCGGGTCGAACTCGCGGCTGATGGTCAGCGCCTTGAAGTCGAAGCCTTCGCTGAGGTCGAAATCGTTGCCGGCGATCTCCAGGGCCTGGTCGATCAGGTTGTTCAGGTTGCACAGGGCCAGCTCGCGGGTACTGCGGCGGCTGAAGCTGAGCATGTGGCTGACGATCTTCGCCGCGCGGGCGCCGGCCTGCTGGATGCCATCGAGCAGTTGCGGTACTTCGCGGCCCCGCAGGTAGTGGTTGATCGCCTCGAGGGAAATGCCGGCCTCGTCGGCCAGCTCCTGGTTCTTCGCCAGGTCGGTGGAGAGCCGGCGGCGGATGTTCTGGGTGTTGTGCAGGATCGCTCCCAGCGGGTTGTTGATCTCATGGGCCATGCCGGCGGCCAGGCCGCCCACGGACAGCATCTTCTCCGACTGCACCATCAACTCCTCCATGGACAGGCGCTGGGTGATGTCGTCGATACGGATCACCACACCCCGGCCGCTGCTGCCCATCAGTGGGTAGAAGGTCAACGCGTAGTGCCGAGGGTCCTCGCCCTTGAGCCAGGTCACCCGCTCGATCTTTTCCACCTTGTGCTGCTCGGCGGTACGCCGCAGTTGTGCCAGGAACGGCTTGAGCGGCGGAAAGGCAAGGAACACCGGCTGGTTCAGCGCTTCTTCCAGGCGCGTGCCGGAGAGTGCGCTGGCCTCCTGGTTCCACTGGGTAACGTAGAGCTGATCGTCGAGGGCGATCAGTGCCGAGGGCATGGAATCGATGATGCTGTTGAGGTAGTTCTGGAAGCCGGTGAGTTTCTTTTCCACCTTGCTGCGCACCTGAACCTCCAACTCCAGCTTGCGGTTGGAGTGGCGGGTCTCCTCGGCCAGGCTCTGCGCGTGATCGAATGCCGCCTGGGCGTCGTCGCGGGCGCGTTTGAGCTGCTGTTCGCGGGCTTCGATGCGCGACAGCATGGTATTGAAGGCGTCGGCCAGGCTGCCGATTTCGTCGCGGTTGCCGATGGCGGCGCGCAACGAATAGTTTTCCTCGCGGGTGACCTGGCGCGACAGCTCCTCCAGCTTGCGGATCGGCCGGGTGATCAGGCGGCGGGTCTGTCGCGCGACCACCGCCCAGAGCAGCACGCTGATGGTCAGGATCACCAGGCTGGCGGTCAGGGTGCCGGTATAGAAGGCCCCCGGCAATTCGCTGGAGGCCACCAGCAACAGATGACCGGGCGACCGACCCGGCAAGGGCAGCTCGATCAGCTGGTTCGGGCGAAATTCGGTGAGGCGCCACTTCGGCAACTGATCGATATGCTCAGGTACCGACAGCTTGCCGCCGCGCTGGAGTTGGGCGAGGCCGCGGCCATCGCTGCCGTAGATCACCGCGGCGCGCAGCGGCGCGTAATCATCCAGGCGCTTGAGCAGTGCCTCGGCGGCGGCCGGGGAGGATAGCGCCTCCTGGCTCAGGGTTGGGCTGGCGATCAGTCGGCCGAGGGTATGCAGCGCCTGTGGCGCCATGCTCTGCTGGGAAATCCAGTAGGCGGCGCTGATGAAGGCCAGGTTGGCGACCAGCAACACGGTGGCGAGCAGGACCAGCAGGGCGGCCAGCAGCTTGCGGCCGACCGGCAGGTTTTCGAGACGCTGACGCAGGGACATGGCGAGTGGATCGCGGTTGGTATGCTGTGCAGGTTAGCGCGGGCTTCAGTGGCTGGGCAATGCGCGGGCGCTGAGGGCTGCCTTGAGGCGTTGATGGAGGGCGTGCAGGCGTGGCGCCTGCACGCCCTGCCGCTCGGCGGCGGCGCAGGCGTAGCCGAGCAGATAGGCGATCTCGCTGCGGCGGCCGTGGGCGACATCCTGATACATCGACGAGTAGTTGGCCGCCGTGGCCTGGATCACCCGCGCGACCTCGTCATACAAGCCCTGCGCCGCAGCCGGGTGAGCGCAGACGTCGAGTAACCGGCCCAGCTCGCTGCAGAGCGCGGCGACCTCGTCGAGGTGATCGGCCAGGCCACCGTTGCGGCAGTCATGCAGTACGGTCAGTGGGTTGATGGCGCAGTTCAGTGCCAGCTTGCGCCAGAGACGGTCGAGGATTGTCTCTGTCCAGCTATGCGGGATGCCGGCGGCCTGCAAGTCGGTCAGCCAGGCGGGCGGCGTATTGTCGTGCGGGTCGCCGAGCCAGGTATGGCCCTGGCCGGCAAACACCACTTGCCAGGGCGCGCTGTCATCGCGAAAGGCGCCTTCGGTGGTGGAGGCCAGGATGCAGCGCTGTCGGGGCAGCCGGGCGGCGACCGCCTCCTGGCTGCCCAGACCGTTCTGCAGGAGGATCACGTGGGCCCCGTCGGACAAGCGTGGGGCGAGGCTGGCAGCGGCTGCCTCGGCGTCGTAGGCCTTGCAGGCCAGCAGCACACGCTCGATCGGTGAGTCGTCGTCGATGCTTTGCGCGGCAATCGCATGGAAGCTGGCCTGGCCCTGCTCGACCAGCGTCAGGCCGCCGGTCCGGTCGTAGGCTGCCAGGCGCTCGCGGCTACGCAGGATCAGGCGCAGCGGCAGACCGGCGCGTGACAGGCGGGCGGCCCAGAGGCCGCCGAGGCTGCCGGCACCGAGCACGTGCCACATGGCTCAGCGCGTCAGGGGCAGGCGCATGGCGGCGACCCGGCCGCTGGCGTAAGACTCGGGCAGCAGGCCTTCGGCGTGCTTGATCAGGTCTTCGGGCTTCACCGGCAGCCCCTTGGCATCCAGGCCCACCAGGCTGATGCCGGCTTTCAGGCTGATGAAGCCTTCGCTGGTCTTGAAGGCCTTGAGGTTGAGCCCCTCGTGCAGGCGTTTGAAGCTGCTCGGCGAACATTCGTGCAGGTCTTCCAGCAGGGCGATCATGCCGAAGTGGGTCTCGTCCAGCCGCGTCAGCACGTCCAGCGGGCGCACCAACTGTTGCAGGCGCCGGGCGACCCCATGCAGCAGTTCGTTATGGAAGGTTTCGCCGTGACGGGCGCGCAGATCGGCAGCCTCCTGCAGGCCGATCAGCAGGTAGCACAGTGCACCGCCACGGGACTCCACCTGGCGCAGGCTGTCGGCGAGCTTCATGTGCAGGTAGCGCGGGTTGCCGAGGCCGGTCAGCGGGTCCACCAGATTGCGCTGTTCCAGGCTGGCGATGTTCTGGGTCAGCAGATGGTTCTCCTGCAGCAGGCGTTGCAGGGTGTTGCACAGGCGGTCGGCAGCATAGACGCGCGGCACCAGTTGCTCGTTCATCGATGCCTTGCTGATGAAATCGTCGACGCCACGGTCGAAGGCTTCGTTCAGCACGTTCTCGCCTTCCTTGCCTGTGAGCAGGATGACGTAGGTGTAGTGATCGGCCATCTCGTCCAGCTGGCGCACTCGGGCGGTCAGCTCCAGGCCGTCGATTTCCGGCATCAGCCAGTCGGCCAGCAGCACGCTGGCGGGGCGTTGTTCAAGCAGCTTGAGGGCTTCGCTGGCGCTGTTGGCGTAGCGGATGTTCTGGTAGCCGGCCTGGGTCAGGGAACGGCCGATCATCGCGCTGGAGAACTTGGCATCGTCCACCACCAGAATGCTGAGATGGGGGTTGGGCATAAAAGAAACTCATTGGTGAGGACGCAAGGTGCCAGCATATAGCGGTTGGCGCTTTTATGAATAGATATAATAGTCGCCCATTTTAACCGTCAAGCCAGGCGCGCCCCTTCCGTGAAGTGGTCGTGCCATCTAGCAGGAGGAAGCCCATGCCCTCGTTCGACGTGGTGTCCGAACTGGACAAGCACGAAGTCACCAACGCCGTGGACAATGCCATCAAGGAACTCGATCGTCGCTACGATCTGCGTGGCAAAGGCAGTTTCGAACTCAAGGAACTGACCGTGAACCTGACCGCCGAGGCCGACTTCCAGTTGGAGCAGATGGTCGAAATCCTCAAGCTCAGCCTGGTCAAGCGCAAGATCGACATCCAGTGCCTGGAATTCAAGGATGCCTACCCGTCCGGCAAGACCGTCAAGCAGGAGGTCACCCTGCGCGAAGGCATCGACAAGGAGCTGGCGAAGAAGATCGTCGCCCACATCAAGGAGAGCAAGCTCAAGGTGCAGGCCGCCATCCAGGGCGAGCAGGTGCGGGTCACCGGGAAGAAGCGCGACGACCTGCAGGAAGCCATCGCCTCGCTGCGTGCCAAGGACTTCGGCATGCCGCTGCAGTTCAACAACTTCCGCGACTGACCGTCAGCCCGTCAGGCCTGCTCCGAGCCGGCGCTGGCGGGCGAGCCGTTTGGTTGCTGGCGATCGCGTTTCCACTGCCAGACGATCAGCACCAGTGTGGGAATTCCCAGCAACGCAGTGGCGATGAAGAACTGCGCGTAGCCGAGCTTTTCCACCATCACGCCCGAGTAGCCGCCGATCAGCCGCGGAAGCAACAGCATGATCGAGCTGAGCAGGGCGTACTGGGTGGCCGAGAACTTCAGGTTGGTCAGGCTCGACAGGTAGGCGACGAACGCCGAGGTGGCCAGGCCGGCGCTGAAGTTGTCGCAGGATATGGTCACCACCAGCATGTGCAGGTTGGCGCCCATGCCGGTCAGCAGCATGAACAGCAGATTGGTTGCCGCTGAAGCGATGCCGCCGGCGAGCAGGATCGGCATGATGCCGAAACGCACGATGAGCAGGCCGCCGATGCCGGCGCCGAGCAGGGTCATGACCAGACCGAACAGCTTGCTGACACTGGCGATCTGCTCCTTGCTGAAACCCTGGTCGATATAGAAGACGTTGGCCATCACTCCCATCACCGTATCCGACATGCGATAGGTTGCCACCAGGCCGAGCAGCAGCAGTGCCTGCCAGCGATAGCGCAGAACGAAATCGTTGATCGGCACCAATACGGGCTTGAGGCCGCGCCGTCCGATGGACGACAGGCACAACCAGGTGAGGACGATATAGAGCAGCGCGCGCAGGAAGGCACGGTCCTCCATGATCAGCTCGCGCAGGCTGACGCCCCCCAGCAGGAGCTGCAAGAAGTCGCTCTGGAATAGCTGGGTGAACAGGGCCGGGACCGAAACCAGCAGCACGATCAGGACCAGCACCGACAACAACTGGTGGTAGAAACCGTAGCGGGTTGCCGCCTTTTGGGTTTGCAGCGGTACCGACGGTTCGCGCATCCATAGGGTGGTGGCCAGGGCTGGCAGCATCAGCAGGGCGAACAGCAAATAGGTACCGGCCCAGGCTCCATGCTTATAGAGCTCGCCAGTCGAGCCGAACCACTCGGCGAAGTACAGCGCCCCGGCGGTGGCCAGCAGTGCGGCGATGCGATAGCCGGTCATGTAGCTGGCGGCCAGGGCAGCCTGACGACTGTCCTCGGCGATTTCCAGGCGGTAGGCATCGACGGCGATGTCTTGGGTCGCGGAAGCGAAGGCTACCAGCACCGCCAAGGCAATCAGCCACGGCAGGTATTGCTGGGGGTCGCATAGCGCCATGCCGATCAGGCCCGTGGCCACCAGGCTTTGCGAGAGCACCAGCCAGGAACGACGCCGGCCGAGCTTGCCCAGCAAGGGTAGGCGCCATTGGTCGAGCATGGGGGCCCAGACCCATTTGAAGGCGTAAGCGAGGCCGATCAGGCTGGCGTAGCCGATGGTATCCCGTGCCACTCCGGCTTCGCGCAGCCACACCGACAGCGTGGAGAACACCAGCATATAAGGCAGGCCGGCGGCGAAGCCGAGCAGCAGCAGAACCAGAGTGGCTGGGCTGAGGTAGGCGGCGACTGCATCGCGCCAGGTTTTACGGGGCATGGAGATCGGCCGAGACATGCAAAGGGCGCACTCTAACCGCTGTGCTCCATCGGACGCCAGCCATGCCGTCGGATATCCACCCGATCGTTGTGGATGGTCACCCCTTCGCTGCGCAATCGCGCCCGCTGCTCCTGGCCGGAGGTGCTGCCGGCGCTCAGGCTGAGGCGCCCGCCGGCTCCCAGCACGCGATGCCAGGGCAGGCTGCTGCCCTCAGGCAGTTGGCTGAGGGTACGGCCGACCCAGCGTGCCGCGCGACCAAGTCCGGCGAGTTCGGCCAGTTGGCCATAGCTGATTACTTTGCCCAACGGAACCTGCGCCAGCGTGAGGTAGAGCGCCTGGCGGCGCATCTCGGTATCGTCCAGTGGCAAGGGCGCCGATAGCCCGTTTGCGGTGTCGCTTCGCACCGGTCGTTCCTCACGCGCGTTCCAAGGGAGAGGGGCCAGCATAACCGGCACCAGAGACGGGAGAAACCGTTCCTGGGGCTGGAATTACCTGGCTTCGCTCGAACTCGACGGGTTTCCATCGGTCAATGCTTGCTCTGTTGCCGGGCTTGAGCATAATGCCCGGCTTTCTCACTCTGAGCGCGTTTCGATGTTGTCCAGAACCCTTCTTTGCCTGGCTGTTGCCCTGGCTTCCGCACCCCTCTGCGCCGATACCGTCTGGCTGAAAAACGGCGACCGCCTGACCGGCAAAATCCGCCTGATGGATGGCGGCAAGCTGTTGCTGGAAACCGACTATGCCGGCTCGATCCCACTGCGCTGGGAGAAGATTTCCACCCTGCAGAGCGACCAGCACCTGTTGATCAAGCAAAGCGATGTCCAAGGCGAGATCGCCAAGTCGCTGCTGGCGGCCGAGCAGGGGCGCGTCGTGCTCGCCAACGGTGGCCAGCCGGTAACCGTCGACCTGGCCAGCATCAAGCAGATCGTGCCGCCCAGGCCGGTGATCCAGGATTTCGTCTGGAAGGGCAACGTCGACGTGACACTCGACTACAAGCGCGCCGACAGCGACACCGACGACTACAACCTCTCGTTCGACACCAAGGCCCGGCACGGGCGCTGGCGGCACAACGCGGCGGCCGAATACAACCGCGAGACCCGCGACGAGGTGGAAGTCACCGACAACTGGGAGGTCGAGTATGCGCTCGACCGCTTCATTACCGATCAGTGGTTCTGGCAGGCTCGTTTCGACTACAAGCAGGATCACATCGAGGAAGTCGAGCGCCAGCGCACCCTGGGTACCGGCCCCGGTTACCAGTTCTGGGACAACGAGCTGGGTGCTTTCTCCCTGGCGTCGCTGCTCAACCGGGCCGACTATGTTTACGACAATGGCGAGCAGGACCGCTTCTATTCCCTGGCGGTCAAGTGGGACTACAACCGCTACCTGAGCGGCAAGACCTTCGAACTGTTCAGTACCGGCGAATTGGGCAAGCCGTTGTCGGGCATTGCCGAGTTCTCGCTGGATGCAGCGG
Organism: Zestomonas ipomoeae; assembly: GCF_057128665.1. NCBI lineage: Bacteria > Pseudomonadati > Pseudomonadota > Gammaproteobacteria > Pseudomonadales > Pseudomonadaceae > Zestomonas > Zestomonas ipomoeae. The sequence goes on along the minus strand of NZ_JBSKHQ010000007.1, from coordinate 40,165 downwards.
CGGGTCTGCGCTACAAGGTGACCGACTGGGCCTCGCTGAACATGCGGGCGGAGAAGGATATCGTCAGCGGCGCCGAAGGCGACCTGGACGAAACCCGCTACATGCTCGGCTTCGGTGTCGGCTGGTAGCTCAGTGCAAAGAAAAAGCCCCGCATCGCGGGGCTTTTTTGTGTCGGCTGGAATTACAGGCGCAGACCGCCGTCCAGCTCCAGGATACGACCGGTGTAGTAGTCGTTCTCCAGGATGTAGGCCACCGAGTGGGCGATCTCCGACGGCTTGCCCATGCGGCGCAGGGGAATGCCGGAGGTCATCTTCTCCAGGGCTTCCGGCTTCATGCTGCCGGTCATCTCGGTCTCGATGAAGCCTGGCGCCACGCCGGCGACGCGAATGCCGTAGCGCGCCAACTCCTTGGCCCAGACCACGGTGTCGGCGGCAACGCCGGCCTTGGCCGCGGAGTAGTTGGCCTGGCCGATGTTGCCGGCGCGGGAGATGGAGGAAATATTGATGATCGCGCCTTCGTTCTTCAGCTCGATCATCTTCGCCGCCACTTCGCGGGTGCAGAGGAAGACGCCGGTCAGGTTGACGTCGATCACCGACTGCCACTGCGCCAGGCTCATCTTCGACAGCTCGCCGTCCTTGACCTTGACGGTCAGGCCGTCGCGCAGGATGCCGGCGTTGTTGACCAGGCCGTTGATGGCGCCGAAGTCCTCGGCGATCCGGGCAACGGTATCGGTCACCTGTTCTTCATTGGCGACGTTGCAGAGGTAGGCACGCGCATCGCCACCGGCGGCCTTGCAGGCGGCGACGGCGTCGTCGAGCTTTTCCTGGTTCAGGTCGACCAGCGCCAGCTTGGCGCCCTTGGTGGCGAGGTACTCGCCCATGGCGCGCCCGAGACCCTGGCAGCCGCCGGTGATGATGATGACTTTATCTTTGAGCTGCATGTGCGTATCCCCTCAAGATGTACCGCTGTTTACCCCCGCCGGTGCCGCCAAAACGCGTTATCCTGGGCGCCCGTCCGTTTTCCACGGATCTTTGCGAAGAGTGATCAGGTGAGCGTGAAAGCCGCTAAGCATGCCCGAGAATTACTGCTCAAGGAATACCGCGGCGTGCTTTCCACCCATTCCCAAGCCATGCCCGGCTTTCCCTTCGGCTCGGTGGCGCCGTACTGCCTGGATGCACTGGGCCGGCCGCTCATTCTCATCAGCCGCATTGCCCAACATACCCACAACCTGGGCGCGCAGCCCCAGTGTTCGCTGCTGGTGGGCGAGCGCGGTGCCGAAGATATCCAGGCCGTCGGTCGCCTGACTCTGCTCGCCGAAGCGCGACAATTGCGTGACGACGGCGAAATCGCCTCGGCAGCCCTGCGCTATTACCGCTATTTTCCCGACTCACGGGATTACCACCGCGCCCATGACTTCGACTTCTGGGTACTGGAGCCGGTTCGCAGTCGCTACATCGGCGGCTTCGGCGCCATTCACTGGATCGACGAGGTCACCCTGGCCAACCCGTTCGCCGCGCCGGGCGAAACCGGTTCGGTCGAGCAGGGCATGCTCGAGCACATGAACGCCGATCATGCCGACGCCATCGCCCACTACGTCGAGCTGGCTGGCCTGCCTCGCCATGTTCCGGCCGAGCTGGTCGGCATCGACAGCGAGGGGTTCCACCTGCGCATCGGTTCGGCCGTCCACTGGCTTGCCTTCCCCGAGCCTTGCGGCAATGCCGGTGCCGTTCGTCAGGCACTGGTCGGCCTGGCGCGAGCCAAGGTCTGGCCGGTAGTGGGCTCTGCGGGCGGTTGAAGCATTCTCTTACAGGTCCTTCTCTGCATGCGGTTGAATTCGCCGATGGTCGCCGTCACCTAAGGCACTATCGGAAACCGTTTTTCCGCCAAGGAAACCTAGATGCGCGCGTTCTTGTTCTTGTTCCTGCTGTTCCCGCTGATCGAATTGGCGGTGTTGATCCAGGTCGGTAGTGCCATTGGCGTGCTGCCCACGCTGCTGCTGATCATTGGCAGTGCCGTGCTCGGCAGCCTGCTGCTGCGGGTGGCCGGTGTGGCCACCGCCTGGCGTGCCCGCGAGCGCCTGGCCCGCGGCGAGCTACCGGAGCAGGAAATGCTCGAAGGCTTGCTGATCGCCGTCGGCGGCGGCCTGCTGCTGCTGCCGGGTTTCATCAGCGACATCTTCGGCCTGCTTTGCCTGTTTCCCTTCACCCGGCGCCTGCTGGTGGGCAAGTTGCGCCAGCGTGCCGAGGAGCAGGCGCTGCGCCAACGTGCGTTTGCCGACGAGCCCGACCTGGCTGGCCGTCGCCCAGGCGCGCGCCAGCCTGACCTGATCGATGGCGAATATGAGCGCCGGGACCGGTGACTGGCAGCCCCGACTGCGCAAAATTTTTCACACCTCGCCCTTGAAATGCCTTTGCGTGCCCTCATGTAGCGGTCACCGCAAGGTCCCTGTCGTTTCGACAGGCTGTCTTCTGCGGCTCGCCCTGCGGGCCGCAACCGGCAACGCCGGCTTTTCAAAACCCGTCGGTGGGCTCCACCGACGCTGGAAATCACTTAACTAGGAGAGATCGACAATGAAGCTTCGTCCTCTGCATGACCGCGTCGTCATTCGTCGCAGCGAAGAAGAAACCAAGACCGCTGGCGGCATCGTGCTGCCGGGTTCCGCTGCCGAGAAGCCGAACCGTGGCGAAGTCGTCGCCGTCGGCACCGGTCGCGTGCTGGACAACGGCGAAGTGCGCCCGCTGGCCGTGAAGGTCGGTGACCAGGTGGTATTCGGCCCCTACTCCGGCAGCAACACCATCAAGGTGGACGGTGAAGACCTGCTGGTGATGGCCGAGAGCGAAATTCTCGCCGTCATCGAAGCCTGATTCCCGCGAATCTCCGTTAATTTTCAGAATTGAGGATCAATCAACATGGCTGCTAAAGAAGTCAAATTCGGCGATTCCGCTCGCAAGAAGATGCTGGTCGGCGTGAACGTGCTGGCCGACGCCGTCAAGGCCACCCTCGGCCCGAAAGGCCGCAACGTGGTGCTGGAAAAGAGCTTCGGCGCTCCGACCATTACCAAGGACGGCGTTTCCGTTGCCAAGGAAATCGAGCTGAAGGATCGCTTCGAGAACATGGGCGCCCAACTGGTGAAGGACGTGGCTTCCAAGGCCAACGACGAAGCCGGTGACGGCACCACCACCGCCACCGTTCTGGCCCAGGCCATCGTCAACGAAGGCCTGAAGGCCGTTGCCGCCGGCATGAATCCGATGGATCTGAAGCGCGGTATCGACAAGGCCACCATCGCCATCGTCGCCGAGCTGAAGAACCTGGCCAAGCCGTGTGCCGACTCCAAGGCCATCGCTCAGGTCGGCACCATCTCCGCCAACTCCGACGAGTCCATCGGTCAGATCATTGCCGAGGCCATGGAAAAAGTCGGCAAGGAAGGCGTGATCACCGTTGAAGAAGGCTCGGGCCTGGAAAACGAACTGTCCGTCGTCGAAGGCATGCAGTTCGACCGTGGCTACCTGTCGCCGTACTTCATCAACAAGCCGGACACCATGGTCGCCGAGCTGGACAGCCCGCTGCTGCTGCTGGTCGACAAGAAGATCTCCAACATCCGCGAAATGCTGCCGGTGCTGGAAGCCGTCGCCAAGGCCGGCCGTCCGCTGCTGATCGTTGCCGAAGACGTCGAGGGCGAAGCCCTGGCCACCCTGGTGGTGAACAACATGCGCGGTATCGTCAAGGTCGCTGCCGTCAAGGCACCGGGCTTCGGCGATCGTCGCAAGGCCATGCTGCAGGACATCGCCATCCTCACTGGCGGTACCGTGATTTCCGAAGAAGTCGGCCTGAGCCTGGAAAGCGCCACCCTGGAGCACCTGGGTAACGCCAAGCGCGTCGTGCTGAACAAGGAAAACACCACCATCATCGATGGCGCCGGTCAGCAGGCCGATATCGAAGCTCGCGTGGCGCAGATCCGCAAGCAGGTCGAAGAAACCACTTCCGACTACGACAAAGAGAAGCTGCAAGAGCGTCTGGCCAAGTTGGCTGGCGGTGTTGCCGTGATCAAAGTCGGTGCCGGCACCGAAGTGGAAATGAAAGAGAAGAAAGCCCGCGTCGAAGACGCCCTGCACGCGACCCGTGCAGCCGTTGAAGAAGGCGTGGTGCCTGGCGGCGGTGTCGCCCTGGTGCGTGCCCTGCAAGCTATTGCAGATCTGCAGGGTGCCAACGAAGACCAGAATGTCGGTATCGCGCTGCTGCGTCGCGCTGTCGAAGCGCCGCTGCGCCAGATCGTTGCCAACGCTGGCGGCGAGCCGAGCGTGGTGGTCGACAAGGTCAAGCAGGGCTCCGGCAACTACGGCTTCAACGCTGCTACCGACGAGTATGGCGACATGATCGAGATGGGTATTCTCGATCCGGCCAAGGTGACCCGTTCCGCGCTGCAGGCAGCCGCTTCCATTGGCGGCCTGATGGTCACCACCGAAGCCATGGTCGCCGAGATCGTGGAAGACAAGCCGGCCCCGGCAATGCCGGACATGGGCGGCATGGGTGGCATGGGCGGCATGATGTAAGCCGACCGGCTCCCTGAGCTGTAACGAGAAAGCCCCGCCTGGTGCGGGGCTTTTTCATGGGCGCGATTCAGGGAATCACGGCAGGTTGCCGATGGCGCCGGCGGTATTGTTCATCAGACTGCGCGTGGCGACCTGCAGGAATGCCTGGAGGCGCTCGCTCAATTGCCTGGCAAGGGAGGTGTCGTCGACCGGTGTCACCCTGGCATCGGCGCCGAGCTGGTAGCGGTAGAGCTTGGCCGCCTGGTCCCGTGGTTGCACCAGCAGGGCGTCGTTCGCTACCAGGGCCACGGTCTGGTCGCCGCCGGAAGGCTTGATCACGCCGAAGCCGCGGTCGTCCGCTGCCAGCCCGAGCAGGTCGCGGCCCCAGCACTGGTGCTCCACCGGCAGACCGAGGCGACCCATGATGGTCGGCACGATGTCGACCTGGGTGGCAGCGATGTCGCGGCGTTCGCCGAACCGTTCGCGCAGGCCGGGGGCGATCATCAGCATCGGCACGTGGAAGCGGTAGAGGTCCATGTCGCTGAGCTGCTGGTCGCTGGCGAAACCGTGGTCGCCGACGATGACGAACAGGGTATCGTTGAAATACGGCGACTGCCGCGCCTTGGCGAAGAAGCGGCCCAGTGCCCAGTCCGAATAGCGCATGGCGGTCAGGTGTTCGTCCAGGGCGCCGAAGCCGGTCACCGGGGCCACCGGCAGGTTGTCCGGCAGGGCATAGGGGGTGTGGTTGGAGAGTGTCTGCAGCAGGGCATAGAAGGGTTTCGACGGGTCCTTGGCGGCCAGCTCGGTGGCGGCGCGATCGAACATGTCCTGGTCGGATACGCCCCAGGTCGGATCGGAAAACACCGGATCGACGTAGTCGTTGCGGCCGATGAAGTGGTGCATGCCCTGCTGGCTGAAGAAGCCGGACTGGTTGTCCCAGGCGAAATCGCCGTTGTACACATAGAGGTCGTCGAAGCCGCGCTCGCTGAGCAGTTGCGGCAGGCCGGAGAAATGGTGGCTGCCCTCGGGCTGCTGCATCAGGTACTCGAAGCCCGGTAGGTTAGGGAAGCAGGCCATGGTGGCGAACATGCCCTGGTGGGTGTGGGTGCCGTTGGAGAGGAAGCGGGTGAACAGCAGGCCCTCGTGGGTCAGCTTGTCGAACTCCGGGGTGATCCCGCCCTGGCCGCCGAGCGCGCCGACATAGTGGCCGGCGAAGCTTTCCATCAGGATCACCACCACGTTGCGGATCGGCGAGGCGGTGGCCGGGTCCGGCGTGCTGATCCGCCGGACCGCCGCAGTGTCGGCGTCGACCAATTGGTCGTGGGTGGTGAGCAGCATCTCGCGCAGGGTTCGCTGCGCCTGTTCGGCGGGCAGTGTGGCTTTCCAGATATTGCGCCGGGTCGGCGACCAACGATCACGGGCGGCGTCGATCAGGGTCAGGGTGCCGTTCAGGCCCAGGTGGTTGGCAAATACCGAGTCGGTGGTGAAGGCATCGCCCCAGCGCAACGGCGGGCCCTGGCGCAAGGTGCCGCGAGCCAGCAGCACGGCCACCAGCAGCATCAGCAAGAACGCCAGGCCATGCATCGCCGGGCGGTGTCGTGCGGGTTTGCCGGAAGCTGCGCCGGTCGGTCGGCATCGGCGGTCGAGCCAGGCGAAGCCGGCGTAGAGCAGCCCCGTCGCCAGCGCCCAGAACAGCAGGTAGCGACCTACCGGAAAGCCGTACCAGAGCATGCTCAGCACGGTGCGCGGGTCTTCGCCGAGGTACTGGAATACCAGGCTGTTCAGCCGTTGGTGGAATTCGCGATAGAACGTCAGTTCGACCAGGCCGAGCAGCAGTGTCAGGCTGGCTACGGTGGTCAGCCAGGCGCGCTGCCAGCCGCGTGCGGCGCTGGCCGCGGGGCTCAGCAGGGCGAGGATCAGCGGCGTGCAGATGAATGCCACCAGACGGCTGTCGAAGCGCAGGCCGTTGAGGAAGGCTTCGGCGAAGCTGAGCCAGGACGTCTGGCCGATCAGCTCGGCGTTGTAGCCCAGCAACGCGGCGCGCAGCCCGGCGAACAGCAGGAGAAAACCCAGGGCGTTGAACAGCAGAAAGGCCAGCTGGTGCGGAAGACGGGGAGCGGCAGTGCGGGACATCAACGGGACTCCTGTCGGCGGCTGATTTCCAGCAGACGGTTGCGGCCTTGCTCGGCGAGCAGGAAGTGGTCGGCGTCCAGCGGCAGCAGGGTCTGGCCGGAACGCAGGTGGCTGAGCACGGTTTCACTGGCGCCGCTCAGAGGGTCGATGCGCAGCAGGCGCGCCAAATGGGTGGCATCTTCGCTGAGCCACAAGCCGTCTTCGCCACACTGTAGAAAGCCCGGTTGATTGAGGCCGCGCAGCAGGATGGTGTCCGCGCCGTCTGGGTTGTAGCGCTTGAGCGTGCCGCTGGCCTTCTCGCTGTAGAACAGGCTGCCGTCGGGGCAGGAGGCGACCGCCTCGGCCTCGTCCAGCCCGCTGCGCAGCACCGACAGGTCGCGGCTGATCGGGTCGTAGCGCAGCAGCCTGCCGCTGCCGTGCACGTCTTCGATGGCGTAGAGATAGAAGCCGTCCGTCGCGAGCTCCTCCACGCTGTTGCCTTCGAAGAGCGTTTCGCGCGTGCCGTCGTGCCACCAGATCACCGCCTCCTGGCCCTGCTCCTGGCTGTACGCCAGGCCGCCGCGATAGGCGAGCATGCCGTCGGGCTTGGACAGCCCGGTCACGCGGGGAATGGCCGCCCCGGAGGGCAGCAGTTCGACGATACTGCCCCGGCCCTGGTCGTATTCCTGGCTGGCGAACAACCGGCCCTCGGCGTCCAGCGCCAGCGCGCTGATGCGGGGCAGGTCGTCTTTGCGTACACGGTACTGCCAGCCGGAGCCGGCCTGCACCGGCCACAGGTGTTGCCAGCCGGCATGGATCGCTACCGCCAGCAGAACGACGAGCAGCAGCAGGAGAGGGCGGCGCAGCGGCAGATGAACGCGGGGTAGCGGCAGAGGACCGGGCAGGTTGGGCCTGACGGCAACGGTGGTGGATCTGGGCATCGCTAAGCTCCAATGGCAAGGCGGGCATATCGAATAAAAAAGCCCCGAGGCCTGGGCGGGGCACGGGGCAAGCGTCGTTCGGTCAGGCGCAGCCGTGGCCTGTGGGCAGCGGAGCGACGGAGCGTGGCAGGTGCAGTGCGCGCTTACCGGATCGGCGATTGCCGCAGTCTGCGCACGCGGGTGTCGTGGCGAGGTGAACAGCAGGTGAAAAAAACGTCAAAAGCAGTCGCCATGGCCGGTGGCGTGCAATCATTTCCCGGCTGCTGCTGAGGAATTGCTATGCGCATTCTGCTGGTCGAAGACAACCGCGACATCCTGGCCAACATGCTCGATTACCTGAGCATCAAGGGCTACAGCGTCGATTGCGCCCAGGACGGCCTGTCCGGGCTGCACCTGGCCGCCACCGAACACTACGACCTGATCGTGCTCGACATCATGCTGCCGGGCCTGGACGGCTATACCCTGTGCCAGCGCCTGCGCGAGGATGCCCGACGCGACACGCCGGTGATCATGCTCACCGCGCGCGACCAGTTGGACGACCGCCTGCAGGGTTTCCGCGCCGGTGCCGACGATTACCTGATCAAGCCATTCGCCCTGTCCGAGCTGGCCGCGCGCATCGAGGCGGTGCTGCGCCGAGCTCTGGGCGGCGGTCGACGCAGCCTGCAGGTCGGCGACCTGAGCTATGACCTGGACACCCTGGAGGTCGGCCGTGGTGGCCGCCCGCTCAAGCTCAACCCCATCGGCCTCAAGTTGCTGGCCGTACTGATGCAGAAGAGCCCCCACGTGGTGCGTCGCGAAGCGCTCGAGGCGGCGCTGTGGGGCGACGATTGCCCGGACAGCGACAGCCTGCGCAGCCACATCCACCAGTTGCGCCAGGTGATCGACAAGCCGTTCGCCACCGCACTGCTGCATACCGTGCACGGGGTGGGCTACCGGTTGGCCGAGAGTGGCGATGGAATATAGACAGAGCCTGTCGCGGCGCATCGTCATCGCCTTCATGCTGATGACCGCGCTGGTCGCCGGCGTGTTCGGCCTGGGCATCGTCGAGATCGTCCATACCGTCGAGGAAAAGCTGATGTCCAGCGGCATGGGCAGCGACCTCGACCGATTGCTGCAGATGGAAAGCGTGGACGAGTGGCGACATCGGCCCGAGCCGCAGCAACTGTTCTACTTCAGTGACGGGTGGGGCGATTTCGCCCTGCCTGCGGACCTGCTCGGCCTGAAGCCGGGCTTTCATGAGGTGTTCCGTGGCGACCAGACGTTCTATGCCATCGTGCGCGAGGTGGACGGGCGGCGCTATGTGCTGCTGGAGGACCAAAGCGAATTCGAAGAGCGCGAGCAGGCGCTGTTCGCGGTCGTGCTGGTCGGCTTTCTGTTCTGCGTCATGTCGTCCGGCGTGCTCGGCTATTTGCTGGCCCGGCGAGTGATGGCGCCGGTGATCCGCCTGGCCGGGCAGGTACGCCATCGCGACCAGTTGCTGGCGCTGGCGCCGCCCTTGGCGCCCGACTATGCCCAGGACGAGGTGGGCCAGTTGGCCGCCGCCTTCGACGACACGCTCGGGCACCTGCGCCAGGTGCTGGAGCGCGAGCGGCTGTTTACCAGTGACGTCAGCCACGAACTGCGTACGCCGCTGATGGTGCTGGCCAGCTCCTGCGAGCTGCTATTGGAAAACCCCCATCTGGACCCCCGCGGGCGTAGCCAGGTGCAGCGCATGGCGCGCGCCTGCGAAGAAATGAGCGAACTGGTGCAGACCTTCCTGCTCCTGGCCCGGGCCCAACGCCAGGATACCCTGGCCCCACAGGCGACCCTGACGGAAGTTGCCGACGAACTGGTGGCGCAGTGGCGGCCGGCCATCGAGAGCAAGGGCCTGGACCTGGACTACCGGCAGGGGCAGCCGCACGAGCAGCGCTACAACGCCCCGTTCCTGCGCACGGTGCTGGGCAACCTGCTGCGCAATGCCTGGCACTACACCGAGCACGGGCATATTCGCCTGGTGCTGGAGGGCGACCGCTTTCAGGTCGAGGACAGCGGCGCCGGCATTCCGCCGGGTGAGCGCGAGGCTGTGTTCCAGCCCTTCGTGCGGGGCTCCGGCGAGCGCGGTGACGGCCTCGGGCTGGGGTTATCGCTGGTCCAGCGGATCTGCGAGCTGCAGGGGTGGACGGTGGAGTTGAGCCCGGCGCAGCCCAACGGCTGCCGTTTCAGTGTGCGCTTGCGCGGCGTTGGCGTGGCGGAGTCGCATTGACGTTTTTTTCACAGTCCTTTGACCGGACGTTCACCGGAGCGGGGCTAAGGTTTCGGCAGCCTAGGAGGATGCCTTTCATGCCGACACCTGCTCCCATCGATCTCGAGTTTTCCCGAAAGTACGACTCCGCCCATGCACGCAAGTATTTGCGCAAGCACCAGGAGGGGCTCTGGCGCAAGCTATCCCATTGGCGCGACGAGCAGCTGGCGCGGCGAGCGCTGGCCTTGGCCGGCGAGCCGGGCCTGGTGCTCGACCTGCCTTGCGGGGCCGGGCGCTTCTGGCCGTTGCTGGCGGAAAAGGCCAACCGGGTGATCATCGGCGCGGACAATTCGGCCGACATGCTGGACATTGCCTGTGCCGCCCAGCCGGCTGAAGTGGTAAAGCGGGTACAAACCTTGCAAACGTCAGCGTTCGCAATCGATCTGCCGAACAACGCGGTGGACAGCATCTTCTGCATGCGACTGCTCCACCATATCGGCGGCAGCGCCCACCGGCTGGTGCTATTGCGCGAATGCCAGCGAGTCACGCGGGACAGTTTGATCGTTTCGCTATGGGTGACCGGCAACTTCAAAGCATGGAAGCGTCAGCGCGCCGAGCGGGCCCGGTGCCAGAAAACTGGGCAGGATGGTTACCAGAACCGCTTTGTGTTACCGGCGGCAACCGTCGAATCCGAGTTTCGACAGGCCGGATTCGAGATCCAGGAACGCCTCGACTTCCTGCCGCTGTATGCCATGTGGCGGGTGTATGTCCTCAGAAAGAACGGAGCGTGAAATCAATGCTGTATTCAGCTCAGGCAGTGGAAGGGTTTGCCTATTGGTGGCAACGGCAAGGCGATTGGGTTGAGGAACCTAATGTACGACGTGGCGGTCAAAGCGGGGTTCAGCGTTTGCGCGAAGAGGGCGGACGCCTGCTTTACGCCAAGCGCCAGGTCGGCCACATCTATCGCAGCCTGCTCCATCCCTTCGGACGCCCGACGGTACTGCGTGAGCGCGATGCGCTGATGAGCCTGCGCAAGCTCGGGGTCACGGTTCCGGAGGTGCTTTATTGTGGTGTCGAACGCGATCCCCGGCAAGGCTGGCGCGCCCTGCTGATCACCGCCGACCTGGGCGGTTTCGAGGAGATCGATCGTTGGTACGCCGAAGGCGGTCGCGAGGCGTGTGGCGAGCAGGCGCATCAACGGCTGCTGCAACAGATCGGTGCTACCCTGGCGCGCATGCACCGGGGCGGCTGGCAACACGGCTGCATCTACTCCAAGCACATTTTCGTGCGGGTTCGCGGAGCAGGGGAGCAGGCCGACGTGGAAGTGGCGCTGCTGGACCTGGAGAAAAGCCGGCGCCGTTTCAGCAAAATGAGAGCCGCTCGTCATGATTTGCGGCAATTAAGACGCCATTCGTCATGGAATGAAGCGGATTGGCAACAACTGATCTACGGTTATCAAACGGTGTTTGGTAGCTCTATCAAGGGGTTGCATCAATGAAACTAGAAATCGCTCGAGGTCTTTTCTTCGTCGGTGCCCTTGGCGTGGCCTCCCTGGCCGCAGCCGCCTGGAGCGAACCCGAGTCCGGAGTGGTCAGTGGGTTCGATGCCCTGGGGTATTGCCCCGCTCCGCCGAAGGTGCGCGCGCAACTGCATGCTCAGCTGCGACCCGACCAGGACCTGCTGTTGTTGATGTTCGGCTTGTCCCAGGGGTTGGGGCCGAGAGGCTAAACCCACCGCGTGGACGCACCGATCGATGGCCCCGCCTGTGCGGGGCTTTGTTTTGCCGGCGATTTGAACGGGCGAGCGACATTCCTGTTGCGCCCGCTGGCGCAGGAACACCACGGAAACCCCCACCGCCCGGATCGCTGCGTAGAAAAAAGAAGCCCCGCAAAGGCGGGGCTCAGGTTGCTTCTCAGTGCGCCGGCGCGGGCTCGGGCGCCGGTTTGCGGTCCGGCTTGGCCAGCAGCGTATAGACGCAGGGCAGCACGAACAGGGTGAAAAGCGTGCCGACCGTCATTCCGGTGGCGATCACCAGGCCGATGTCGAAGCGGCTCACCGCGCCGGCCCCGGTGGCGAGGATCAGCGGGATCATCGCGAAGACCATCGAGGCGGTGGTCATCAATACCGGTCGCAGGCGGATCGCCGCGGCTTCTTCCACCGCCTCGCGAATGCTGAGGCCCTTCTCGCGGCGCAACTGGTTGGCGAATTCCACCACCAGGATGCCGTGCTTGCTGATCAGGCCGATCAGCGTCACCAGGCCCACCTGGGTGTAGATGTTCATGCTGGAGAAACCCATGAACAGCGGCACCAGCGCACCACAGATCGACAACGGCACCGTCACCAGGATCACCAGCGGATCGCGGAAGCTCTCGAACTGCGCCGCCAGCACCAGGAAGATGATCGCCAGCGCCAGACCGAAGGTGGCGTACAGCGCGGTGCCTTCCTGCACATACTGGCGGGCCACGCCCGAATAGTCGAAGGCGTAGCCGCGCGGCGCCTCCTCTTCGGCGATCTGCCGCACGGTATCGATGGCCTCGCCCATGCTGACCTTCGGGAAACCCTGGATGACCGCCGCGTTGAGCTGCTGGAACTGGTTCAGCTGGGTCGGCCGCGCCCGTTCGTGCACCTTGATCAGGGTCGACAGCGGCAGCATCTGGCCGCTCTCGCTCTTCACGTAGTAGCTGCCGAGCCAGTCCGGATTGTCGCGGTAGGCGCGCTCCACCTGGGCGATCACCTTGTAGCTGCGGCCATCGATGGTGAAGCGGTTGACCTCGCCTTCGCCGAGCAAGGTAGCCAGGGTCACGCCAAGGTCTTCCATGGACACGTCCATCTGCGCCGCCTTCTCGCGGTCGATCTCCACCACCAGTTCCGGCTTGTCGAAGGCCAGGTCGATGTCGAGGAAGGCGAACTTGCCGGAGTCCAGGGCGCGCTGTTTGATGCGCTCGGTCACCTGCAGCAGCGACTCGTAGTCGTTCGGCGTGTTGATCACGAACTGGAAGGGCAGGCCCTCCGGCGCGCCGGGCAGCGATGGCAGGTTGAAGCCGAAGATCTGCAGGCCGGGAATCGCGGCGAGGCGTTGCTGCACCTCGGGCAGGATTTCCATCTGGGTGCGGTCGCGCTGATCCCAGGGCTTCAGCAGGAAGCCGCCGATGCCCGATTGCACGCCGTTGAAGCCGTTGATCTGGAACGAGGAGTAGTACTCGGGAAACTCCTTGAAGATCTCCACGAACTGGTCGGTGTAGGCGTTCAGGTAATTGAGGTTGGTCGGCTGCGGGGCAGTGGCCATCAGGAAGATGATGCCCTGGTCCTCGTCGGGGGCCAGTTCGCTCTTGGAGAACATCAGCAGCGGCGGGATCAGCAGCAGCACGATCAGGGCGAAGACGATCACCACCGGACGGGTGTTCAGGGTGCCGTGCAGAGCGCGCTGGTAGCGCTGCTTGAGACGGTCGAAGATCACGTCCAGGCGATGGGCCAGGCCGGTGGGGTTCTCCTCGTGGCGCAGCAGCTTGGAGCACATCATCGGCGACAGGGTCAGGGCGACGATGCCGGAGATGATCACCGAGCCGGCCAGGGTGAACGCGAATTCCTTGAACAGCGCGCCGGTCAGACCGCCGAGGAAGCCGATCGGCGCGTACACCGCGGCCAGGGTGATGGTCATCGAGATCACCGGCACGGCGATCTCGCGGGCACCTTCGATGGCCGCATCGAACGGCGTCTTGCCCTCTTCGATGTGGCGATGGATGTTTTCCACCACGACGATGGCATCGTCCACCACCAGGCCGATGGCCAGGACCATGGCCAGCAGCGTCAGCAGGTTGATCGAATAGCCCATCAGCTGCATGAGGAACAGCACGCCGATCATCGACAGTGGAATGGTGATCACCGGGATCAGCACCGAGCGGAACGCGCCGAGGAACAGGAACACCACCACGATGACGATCAGCACTGCCTCGCCGAGGGTCTTCAGTACCTCGTCGATGGAGGCCTGGATGAACAGCGTCGCGTCGTAGGCGATGGAAGCCTTGAGGTTCGGCGGCAGCTGCGACTCCAGCTCCGGCATGATCGCCCGGACTTCCTTGATCACATCCAGCGGGTTGGCGCTGGGCGTGCCCTGGATGCCGATGTAGACCGACGGGATGCCATCGAAGGAGCTGATGGAGTCGTAGTTTTCCGCGCCCATTTCCACCCGCGCCACATCGCGCAGCAGCACACGGGTGTCGCCGATGGTCTTCAGCGGGATAGCGGCGAAGGCGTCGGCGGACTTCAGGTCGGTGGTGGCGTTGATGCTGGTCACCACGTACTCGCCCTTCACCTCGCCGGCGGCGGCGAGGAAGTTGTAGCGGCGCACCGCGCCGGTCACGTCGGCGGCGGTGAGGCCGTAGGCGGCCAGCTTCACCGGGTCGAGCCACAGGCGCATGGCGAAGACCTGGTTGCCGAGAATCTCCGCCTCGGCCATGCCCGGCAGGGTGGCCAGCTTGGGCTGGATGACCCGCGACAGGTAGTCGGTGATCTGCGGATTGGACAGCTCGTCGCTGTAGAAGCTGAGGTACATCAGCGCGGTACCGGTGGCCTCCTTGGCCAGCACCGGGTCTTCGGCATCCTGCGGCAGCTGGTTCTTCACCTCGTTGGCCTTGGCCAGCAGCTCGGTGAACAGGCGGTTGGTGTCGGTGCCGATGCGGGCGTAGACGGAAATCACCGAGACGTTCTGCCGGCTCACCGAGGTCATGTAGTCAATGCCTTCGGCACTGGCCAGGCTCTGCTGCAGCGGCTGGGTGATATAGCCCTGGATGGTCTCGGCGTTGGCGCCGGGGTAGGCGGTGGTCACCGTGATCTGCGCGTTCTCCATCTGCGGATACTGGCGGATGGTCAGCTGCTTGAAGGCCTGCAGGCCGAGCAGCACGATCAGCAGGCTGATCACGGTGGCGAGCACCGGACGGCGGATGAAGGGATCGGTCAAAGCCATGATGTCGTTCCTTTGCCAGCCCGCCTCAGCGGCTGCTGGCCTGGCTGTTCGGGGCGTGCTCTTCCTGCAGCGGATCGTCGCTGATCGTCACGCGGGCGCCGCTATCCAGCTTCAGCTGGCCGGCGGTGACCACCTGTTCGCCGGGCTTCAAGCCCTTGTTCACCACCACCATGCCATCGCGGCGTTCGCCGGTATCGACGAAGCGACGCTGCACGGTGAGTACCGGCTGGCCCTTGTCGTCCTGCTCGACCTTGCCATCCTCGCCCTTCTTCGTTTCGATCACGTAGACCGAGTTGCCGTAGAGGGTGTAGGTGATGGCGGTTTCCGGCACCACCACGACGGGGGCCTCGCCCGGCAGCAGCACTGCCAGGTCGGCGAACATGCCCGGCAGCAGCCGACCTTCCGGATTGTCCAGGGCGGCGCGGATCAGCAGGTTGCGCGTGGCGTCTTCGACCTTGGGGTTGATGGCATCGATCTCGCCGTCGAACACTTCGTCCGGGTAGGCCGCGACCTTGATGCGCACGCGTTCGCCAATGGCCAGCTTGGGCGCGCTCTGCTCCGGCAGGTAGAAGTCCACGTGCAGGCGCGACAGGTCTTGCAGGGTGGCGAGGGTGGTGCCGGTGGCGACGTAGTCGCCGACGTCCACCTGGCGAATGCCGATGGTACCGGCGAAGGGCGCGAGGATGCGCTTCTTGTCCAGGGTCGCCTTGAGCTGCGCGACGCTGGCGTTGGCCTTTTGCAACTGCGCCGAAAGGCGGTCGAACTCGCTCTTGGAAATCGCCTGGCGGTTGACCAGGCTGCGGCCGCGTTCGAACTCGACCTTGGCCAGGCCCAGCTCGGCTTCGGCGGTAGCCAGGCTGGCCTGTTCCACGGCGCTGTCCAGCTGCACCAGCGGCTGGTTCAGCGCGACCTTTTCGCCGGAGCGGAACAGCAGTTCCTTGACCGTGCCGCCGACTTCGACGGTCAGGTCCACGCCCTGGAACGCGCGCAGCGTACCGATGGCGGGCAGACGGCTCTGCCAGGGCATCTGCTCGGCCTTCGCAGCGGCCACGCTGATCGGCGGCGGCGGTGCCGAGAAGGCTTTGCCCATCTGGATGAAGGAGTTGATTTTGTAGGCGGCGAGAGCGGCGATCACGAGGAGCACGGCTGCCAGCATGATCAGCATGCGACGGAGCAACATATTCCGGTTCCTTGGCAAGGCGCTAGGCAGCGCCGGGAATAGGCGAGCAGGGCACCATAGTGCCAGTTGACGAAGTAGTCAAAAAGAGCCCAATTGCAAAAGATTGCGATTAACCATGCCGGGAACGGTGCGTTGCGTCGAGCGGTGCAATGGAGCCGGATCGCCCCGCGTCAGTCCTCGTGCAGGGTCGACAGGTAGGCCGCCATGTCCAGCGCCGCCTGCTTGCCGACGCCGAGGTCGGGCATCGCCGATTCCGGGGCAATCGACTGCGGCTGGCGCAGCCAGCGCACCAGGTTTTCCGGGGTGTTGGGCAGCACGCCGGCCAGGTACTTGCGGTCGGCCAGGCCGGTCAGCGGCGGGCCGACGTGGATGTCCGCGCCGACGATGCCGGGGATGACATGGCAGGCGGTGCAGGCGTGCTGGTGGAAGGCCTGCTCCCCGGCATCGGCGTAACCGGTGCCGACGCCGGGAACCTCCAGGTAGGAGGCATCGCAGGCGCCCAGCAGGCCCGCGAGCAATGCGCTCGACAGCAGGCGGGCGGCTTGGCGGATGGGCGGGTTCATCGTTGAGCCTCCATAGCCCGGGGGCGGTATCCGGCAGCGTTGGCGCGCATGGCCTGGTATTGCACCGGAGACAGGCGGGACAGGCGCTCGATGAAGGCCACCAGATCCCAGATGCCCTCGTCGTCCAGGCGGTATTTCCAGGCGGGCATGCCGGTCATCTTGATGCCGTGCTTGATGGCCCAGTGGATGTTGCGGGTCGGCCAGCGACGCGCGGTTTCCACCAGGTTCGCCGGGATCGGCGTCATGCCCAGGGCGAACGGCTCGGGCGCGACGCCAGGGCCGCCGTGGCATCGTTCGCAATGCGCGACGTAGAGGCCTAGACCGCGTTCGACACGGGCCTGGTCGTCCAGTTCGGGCACCACGGTGCCGCTGGCGTGGTGGGCGATGGAATAGCGCATCACCGTATCGGTCAGCCAGTACACCGGTGCGGTGTGCTGGCCGGTGGCGGCCACGTTGTAGAGGCCCAGGTAGATGAAGGCCAGCGCGCCCAGCGGGATCGCCAGCAAGACGGCGACGGCGATCATCCAGTGGCGGCGCGTCATCGAGGGCTCCTCTTCGATCAGTCCAGTTGCTGCAGGAAGGCGGCGATATCGCGCGCTTGCGCCGCCGACAGGCCGACGTCCGGCATGACGGTGCCCGGCGCCACGGCCTGCGGCGATTGCAGCCAGGTCACCATGTCCTGTTCGGTATTGGGCAGCAGCCCGGCGATATAGCCGCGGCGCGCCATGTGCTCCAGCGGCGGGCCGACCTTGCCGCGGGCGCCGGGAACGCGGGGGATAAGGTGGCAACTGCCGCAGCCGTAGCGGTCCGCCAGTTGGCGCCCGCGCTCCGGGTCGCCGGCATAGGGGCCCATCTTGTCCGCCTGGGTGGGCTGGCAGGCGCCCAGCAGCAGGCAGATCGCCAGGAAGCCGGCGCGCGAGCGGTCAGTCATCGCCCGGCCCTCCGTTGCGGCCGGCCGGCACGCGGGCGTCGCCCTCGTCCCGCAGCACGCGCGCCGTCAGTACCAGCCCGGCGGCGAGGAACACCAGCCCAGAGGGAATCCACATGATCAGGCCGCCGAGTCGCTGATCATCCAGTGGGCTCAGGCCAAAAAGCATGGTGGTCTCCAGGTATGGCGCATACCACACCGAGGGCGAGAAGGTCAGCAGGGCACCAAGCAGGCTGCTGTGCACGGCAGTGGTGAACACGTAGATGACCCCGCCGGCATTCTGGGTGCCGGTGCCCTGCAGCAGCGCCCACCAGAACAGCAGTGCCGAGACGAAGAAACTGGCGTGCTGCAGGGCATGCACCCCATCGTTGAGCACGCTGGCGTCGAACAATGCCGGCAGGTGCCAGCCCCACAGCACCAGGGCGTGCGTCAGCCAGGCGCCGTGGGCGGAGCTGAGCCAGCTCCAGCCGCTGCGCAGCCAGCCGATGCGCTGCATGCCGCCGAACAGCTGTCGACCGCCGGCCGGCAGGCCCCACAGCAGGATGCCTCCCGGTCGGCTGAGTACCAGCAGCGGCGCCGCCACCAGCATCAGCAGTTCGTGCTGCAGCATGTGCGCGGAGAACAGGTAGCCGCCAAGCGGGTCGAGCGGCGGGCCGAGCGCCACCACCAGCGACAGCCAGCCGGCGCAGAACAGCCAGGCGCTGCGCCGGGCAGCGGCGCCGTCGGCCGCGCGGGCCCGCTGTTTCAGCACCCATCGACCGCGCAGATAGAGCGCTGCGCTGAGGATCAACAGCACCCAGGTCCAGGGGTCGAGGGAGAACCATTGCGGGCCCTCGTGCGGATCGGCGTCGACCACATGGGCCCAGGCTCCGGGCGCCAGGGCCAGCAACGGCGGGCAAAGTAAGATCGCGCGTCTCATCGGCAGCTCCCCACGATCACGATGGGCACCGTCTGCATCAGAATCACCGCGCAGAACAGCAGGCTCAGCCCCAGCCCGCTGCGGCCGAGGAAGGGCTGCGAGGGGCCGCTGCCGATGGTGTGGCGGTTGCTTTTCAGGCAGGCCAGTACGCCGCCTAGCGCCAACGACAGAGCCGCCACGCTGATGGCGTACAACAGCCAGCGGGCATCATGTTCGCAGGCCCAGCCGGATACCGCGTAGACCAGGCCCAGGTGGCCGGCCCAGGCCAGCGGACCCGCGAACCAGGCGAGCGCCAAGATCAGCGACGGCGCTTTGTGTTGCGGCAGGGATTCTTGTGTCATGCAAGGCTCCTCACAGCAAGCGCGGCGACCAGTACAGGACCAGGTACAGCGGGATCCACACCAGCCCGACGAAGTACCAGTAGAGGGTGTCCACCACCACCGCGAGCTGGCGCTTCTGGGTGAAGAAGCCGAGCAGGCCGAGCAGCACCACCACGGCGGTGCCGATCACCGCGGAGACGACATGGATGAAGTGGAAGCCGGAAATGGTCCAGACGATCGAGCCGTAGGGGTTCTCGTCCCAACGCACCTCGAGGGCTTGGAACTGCTGCCAGCGCGAGACCAGCACCAGGCCGGCGAGCACCACGCTGGCAGCTGCGCCGAGGACGAACTTGCCGCGCTCGTCGTTGCTGAGCTTGCGCCCGGCCCACCACATGGTCACGCAACTGAGCAGCAGCATGGCCAGGTTCAGCGTCGGCCACAGCAAATCCGGCGGCTCGACGCCCTGCGGCGGCCAGTGCGGCTGGTACAGCCGCAGGTAGAAATAGCTGGCGATGAAGCTCGCCACCACCGTGGCCTCCACCAGGACCAGGCCGAGGATGCCCCACCACAACGGCGCCTCGCGGCCGGCCTGGAAGCGGGAAAACTGGCTGACATCGATGATCTGCCTATCCATCTCAATCCTCCCGCCAGGGCCGGTGTGGCCACAGCCAGCCGACGATCATGAAGAAGCTGAAGAAGAAGCCGAACACGAAGAACCAGCCACTGAACATGAAGCCGATGAAGCCCGTGGCCACGGCGACTGCCAGCAGCGCCGGCCAGATCGATGGATTCGGCAGCACCACCACTGTTTGCGGCTGGGCATCGAGCACGCTGGTCGAAACCACCTCGCGGCGATCGGCGCGCAGGCCGACCACCTTGCCGAGGTCGTCGAGGGTCTGCACCTCGCCGGGACTGTCCTTGCGCCATAGCGGCCAGCGGCTGTCGACGATCGGGATGTTGCGGAGGTTGTAGTTGGCCGGCGGCGAGTCGGTGGCCCATTCCAGGCTGTCCGCACCCCACGGATTGGGCCCGGCGACGGCGCCGCGTCGGTGTGCATGGAAGGCGTTGATGAAGGTCAGCAGCGTGCCGGCGGCGAAAACGAAGGCTCCCACGGTGGCCAGCAGGTTCAGCGGCCCCCAGCCCATTTCCATCAGGTAGGTGTAGACCCGCCTGGGCATGCCCTCGAAGCCCAACTGGTGCATGGGGAAGAAGGTCAGGTTGAAACCGATGAACATCAGCGCGCAGCTCCAGCGGCCGAGGCGCTCCGACATCAGCCGGCCGAACAGCTTCGGATACCAGTAGTAGAGCGCGCCGAACAGCGGGAACACCGCGCCACCGATCAGCACGTAATGGAAGTGGGCGACCACGAAGTAGCTGTCGTGCACCTGGCGGTCGAAGGGCACCGAGGCGACCATTACCCCGGTCAGGCCGCCGAGCACGAAAATGGCGAAGAAGCCGAGGATGAACAGCATCGGCGTGGCGAAGCGGATCCGTGCGCCCCACAGGGTGGCGATCCAGCAGAAGATCTGGATGCCGCTGGGCACCGCGATCATCATGCTCGCCGCGGTGAAGAAGCTCAGGCCCAGCTGCGGCAGGCCGGTGGCGAACATGTGGTGCACCCACAGGCCGAAGGAGATGAAGCCGATACCCACCAGCGACAGCACCACCGCGCTGTAGCCGAACACCGGGCGGCGGGTGAAGGTAACGATGATCGAGGAAATCATGCCCAGCGCCGGCACCAGGATGATGTACACCTCGGGGTGGCCGAAGAACCAGAACAGGTGCTGCCAGAGCAGCGGCTGGCCACCGGCCTCGGCGACGAAGAACAGCGTGTCGAAGGTGCGATCCAGCGCCAGTAGCACGCTGGCTACGATCACCGAGGGCATGGCGAAGACGATCATGAACGACATCACCAGGATCGACCAGACGAACAGCGGCATGCGGCTCAGCGACATGCCCGGCGCGCGCTGCTTGAGAATGGTGACGATCAGCTCGACCGCCGCCGCCAGGGCCGACACCTCGATGAAGGTGATGACGGTGGTCCACACATCGGCGCCTTGCCCCGGCGAAAACTTCTGGCCGGCCAGCGGCACGTAGCTGAACCAGCCATCGTCCGGTGCCATGCCCAGAAACAGCGTCAGATACAGCGCGATGCCAGCGATCAGGTAGACGTAGTAGCCGAAGGCGTTGAGGCGGGGGAAGGCCATGTCGCGGGTGCCGATCATCAGTGGCACCAGGTAGATGCCGAAGCCCTCCATCGCCGGCACGGCGAAGAAGAACATCATGGTGGTGCCGTGCATGGTGAACAGCTGGTTGTACAGCTCTGGGCCGATCAGGCCGTTTTCCGGGGAGATCAGCTGCAGGCGCATCAGCAGGGCCAGCACGCCGGCGATCATGAAGAAGATGAAGGACGTGACGATGAAGCGCAGGCCGATCTTGCGCTGGTTGACCTGGGTAAACCAACCGATGAACCCGGTCGGCGATTGCCAGGTGCGGTCGAGCATGTCGCGTTCGAGTGCCTCCATCCTGCTGCGTTCTCCTATTCCAGTGCCTGGAGGTAATCCAGCAGCGCCTCCAATACTTTCGGCTGCATGGCCGTGGCCGGCATCAGGGCGCCGGGCTTGCTGCTCTGCGGATCGCTGATCCAGCCGGCCAGGTGCCCGCGCGTATTGGGCAGGGTTCCTGCCGCGAGGGTCTGGCGGGAGGCCAGGTGGGTCAGGTCCGGAGCGTCGTTGCCGTCGGCGCGGGTGCCACGGATGCTGTGGCAGGTGGCGCAGCCCTTGTCGAGGAATACCTGCCGGCCCGCGCTGGCCATGGCCGCCGGAACGGCCGGCTGGGCTTGGTGGTCGAGCCAGCGCTGGAACGCATCCGGCGCCTGCACCACCACCTTGAAGGCCATCAGGCTGTGCTGGTCGCCGCAGAATTCGGCGCATTGCCCGCGATAAACGCCAGGCTGCGGAATGTTCAGCCAGGCAACGTTGGTCATGCCGGGGATCATGTCGGTCTTGCCGTCCAGATTCGGCGCCCAGAAGCTGTGGATCACATCGCTGGAGCGCAGCAGCAGTTTCACCGGTTGTCCGGCCGGCACCTGCAGTTCGTTGGCGGTGACCGCCAGCAGGCGCTCGTCGGCATCGAAGTAGCGCAGCTCCCACCACCAGCGCTTGCCCACCACCTCGACGGTCAGCGCCGCCTCCGGATAGGGCCGCGAGGCAGCCTGGCCGACCAGCATGCTGGCGACCGCGAAACCGGTGAGGATAAGCAGCGGTAGCCCCACGCCCCCCAGCAGCACCAAGTTGCGACTGCCCCGTTCGGCGAGGCTGTGCGGCTGCGCACCACGGCCGCGGAGAATGGCCAGGCCACCCAGCAACATGACCGCGACGAACACCAGCGCGTAGACCGCGATCATCCACCAGGTGAGGTTGGCGATCAGCGTGGCCGGTGGCGCGTGGGGTGCCAGCGCGGACTGTAGCGGCGGTTGCTCGCCCGCCAGCCCCCACCGAGGCCACCAGGCGGCGATGGAGGTGAACGAGAGCAGCGCTGTCAGTGGCTTGTGCATGGATCGTCCGACGGATGAAGCGAGAAACGGCCGCGGTGCCGGTGGAAAGCGATGGCGGTACGCGTTCTATTGCCCGTAGGCCATGGTGGTCAGCAGGGCCAGTTCCGCCTGGCGCGAATCCAGCCGGGTGTGCTGCACGACGATGGGCACGTCGGATTCGAACAGACTGGCGTAGTCGGTATCGGTGGGGACCGGCTGCGGGTCCTTCAATTCGTTGAAACGCAGGTGCAGCGTGCGGCGCGGCGCGACGGTCACGTGGTAGGGGCCAACCGGTTCGCGGTCGACGAAGAACAGGGTGACCGTCACGTTCGCCGGCTTGTCACCGGCATTCAGCAGGCAGGCGGTTTCATGGCTGGTGAGCTGGCGCGAGTCGCTGCTGCTCGAAGGGGGGATGTAGCCTTCGGCGATTGCCCAGCGGGTCTTTCCAATACCTTCCATCGTCGCGACTCCTGTGCGGGGGCTCGAATAGAGCCGGGTTCATGACGTCGTAGATACGGGGTCTGGTAGTTCTGACTGAGCTTTGCGACCGGGGTTTCCTGATCGTGCGCATTTGCCGCCGGCAATCGGCAAGGACCGGCCGCAGGTGGGTATGGGGGAGTAGGAGGGGAGCGCTCCCCTTCGCCGGTTGGCGGAAGAGGAGCGCGGGCGCGATCAGGCGCTGAGACGGCGGGTGAGGTCGGTGAGCTGGCTGGAGAGGACCTGCAGGTCCTGGCTGGCGGCCTGGGTGCGCTGCACGTTCTCCTGGTTGGTGGTGGCGATGGCGGTGATCTCGGTGAGGTTGCGCGAGATGTCCTCGGCCACCGAGGTCTGCTCTTCGGCGGCGGTGGCGATCTGCCGATTCATGTCGCGGATCGCTTCCACCGCGCCGGTGATGCGCTGCAGCATCTCGCCGGCCTGGGTCACCTGGTCGACGCCTTCCTCGCTGCGGGTCTGGCCGCTCTCGATGGCGCGCACCGCGTTGACCGCGCCGGTCTGCACGGTGTCGATGATCTGGTGGATCTCGGCGGTGGACTCGGCGGTGCGCTGGGCCAGGGTGCGCACCTCGTCGGCGACCACCGCGAAGCCGCGCCCGGCATCGCCGGCGCGAGCCGCTTCGATGGCCGCGTTGAGTGCCAGCAGGTTGGTCTGCTCGGCGATGCCGCGGATCACTTCCAGCACCTTGCCGATGCGGCCGCTGTCGCTTTCCAGGCGACGGATCACCTCGGCGGTATTGGCGATCTCACCGCGAATCCCGGTGATGGTCTGGATGGTCGCGCGCATCACCGAGTCGCCCTGCTGCGAGGAGGCCTCGGCATCATCAGCCGCATGGGCGGCCTCGGCCGCATGGCGGGCCACCTCCTGGGCGGTGGCGGACATCT
Source organism: Zestomonas ipomoeae (assembly GCF_057128665.1). Classification (NCBI taxonomy): domain Bacteria; kingdom Pseudomonadati; phylum Pseudomonadota; class Gammaproteobacteria; order Pseudomonadales; family Pseudomonadaceae; genus Zestomonas; species Zestomonas ipomoeae. The sequence continues at coordinate 16,575 of NZ_JBSKHQ010000007.1, read as the reverse complement.
CGTGCATCGCCGTGGCCACCTGGTCGGTGCGGGTGAATTGCTCGTTGGTGCCCTGGGTCATCAGCGCGGCGATGGCGTTCAGCTCGTGGCTGGCATGGTCCAGCTCGCCGGTACTGCTCTTCAGGCGGCTGAAGATATCGGCGAGGAAGTCCCGCAGGGTATTGGCCGCCACCGCCAGGCGGCCCAGTTCATCGCGCCGGCTGACATCGACCCGGTCGCCGAAATTGCCGCGGCTCAGCTGGGCGATGTGGTCGATCAGACGAGTGATGGGCGCGATCAGATTGCGATTGATCAACCACAGGCTGAGCAGGCCCACCACCACGCTCGAGGCCAGCATGATCAGCGTGCCGAGCAGAATGGTGCGGTCGGCTTCGCGACCGATGGCCTTGGCCTGCTCCTGGCTTTGCTCATGCAGTGTCTTGACCAGTTCGCTCATTTGCTCGCTGGCGGCGCGGTCGATGCCCTTCACCGCGGCATCGCCGGCCTTGGGGTCGGCTCCGGCGGCGACGAACGCATCGCGGCCCCGGCGGTAGGCGGCACCCAGAGTCTGGTGCTCGCTGCGCAGGCGCTCGATCTGGTTCCTGAGCGGCGGGGCGAGGTCTTTCAATGCCAGCAGGCTCGTCAGTTCGTCCTGGACCTTGCGCTCCTGCTCCTCGAACTGGCCCCAGTACTTGGTCAGGCTGGCCGGATCGGAACCGCGTAGCAGCACGTTCTTCCATTCCTGGACCTGGATCTTGAATTCGACGTTGGCTTCGTCCACCAGTTGGGAGGCGGCAACGGGGCCGTCGAGCAGACCCCGGTAGGCCTGGATGCCGCCCGAGAGAAAGCTGAAGCAGGCCAGGGCAATCAGCAGGATCAGCGCCAGGCTGCCACCCAACAGCGTAAGGATCTGAGCACGCAAGGAGCTTTGCAGGAACATGGGTCTTTGCCTCGAGTTGGAGGATGTCGTGCACTGTGCGCACTGCGGCACGAGATACCCGTGAGGTGCTGGCCAGCAGCCAGCCGCGCAGTGCTTCGTTCCGAGTATAGGTCGGCCGCCGCGCTTTACTGTTGAGCGAGCGGCCAGGTATTTGGATGAACGGTGCGGTTCAGGCCAGGCGCAGATGGTTGTCCCATAGCCCCGCGGGCAGTTCCAGCGCCTGGCTGACGATATGCGGGGTACGGCAGTCGTAGAGCCGGCAGCGGCCGATCCCGGCGCTGACCACGAAGCCGTCCGTCACTGCGCCGACACCGGCGCAATCGGCCAGCGGCGTGTCCAGGCGCAACTCGCCGCTGTCCAGGTCCCAGACGAAGAAGCGCCCGCCGCGCGGCGCGGTCATGGCCAGCAGGCGCAACTTGTCGTGGATGGCCAGGCTGGCGGTGTACTGGTTCATCGCCACGCGCTGCGCCTCGCCGAGCGGGAAGGGCTGGAAGGGCTGGCCGGGTCGCTTGATCGCCAGCAGCGGAACCGCATCGGCGGGGTCGCCCTGGTACTGCTGGCCGGACACGATGGTGCCGTCGGCGGCCACCGCCAGGTGGCGCACGCTGTTCATCGACTCGGCCAGACGCTCCTGGCTGAGCAGGTCGCCGCTCCGGCTCATCAACACCAGGCTGGGCTCCATGGCGTCCAGGTTGAGCATCTCGCGGCTGTCCGCCTCGGTGCGAATGCCGCCATTGGCCACCACCAGGGTTTCGCCGTCGGGCATCCACAGCAACTGGTGCGGTCCGATGCCATGGCTGGAGTGCTCGCCGGTACGCACCAGCTGCGAGGCCTGCAGGCGATAGACGCCAATCACACCGCGTCCCGGTTCGTCGGTATCGTTCTCGGTGGCGTACAGCCAGTCGCCGCCCTTGTGGAACACCGCATGGCCGTAGAAGTGGCGATTGGCCGGGGTGTCCAGCACCTGGAGCAGGCGACCGTCACGGGTATCGATCAGGTAGCTCTGGCGGCTCGGCCGTCGGCCGACGAACAGCGCCAGCGGCAGGCTCGGATGCGGAACCACATCGTGGCAGCGCTCGCCGACAGGGGTGGCGAAGGCCCGCTCGCCATCCAGGCGATAGCCGACCGCATAGTGCTTGCCGTTACTGTCGTCGCGGGCCGACAGCAGCAGCGGCTGCGGGCCATGCTGGGTGAGTTTCCAGCCCCCGAGGGCGGAAGCGGCCAGGGCAGCGGCGCCGAGGCCGAGAAAGGCTCTGCGGCGCATGCTCAGTCTCCGTCGTGGGCGTTGAAACCGAGGGAAATACCCAGCACCTTGGCCATCTCGCTGCCTTGCAGGCGATGCAGCCGGTCGAGGCTGTCGTAGAGGTCGTTCAGCAGTTGCTGGCCATCCGGGTTGCCGAGCAGTTCGTCGAGCGGGCGGTCCAGTGCCGCCAGTTGCTGGCGAGTGTCGGCGAAGGCAGCGTCGATACGCTCGGCCAGCGACTGGTGCTCGGCGTCGAGCAACTGGCGCAGGCCATCGTGGTCGGCGCCGTGCCACAGGCGTTCGGCACCGGCCAGGCTGGCGGCCAGGCTGGCCAGGGACGACTGGCTGCGCCAGCCTTCGGCCTGGTAGGGCTGCGGGTGGCCCTTGCTCTGCCGGCCGAGTGGGGCGCCGAGTTTCTTCTTCAAGCCATCCAGGCCGGTGACCTGGGTGCGCAGCAATTCGGCCACGGCCTCGTCGGCCTCGGCGTAGCGCTCGTTGGGGAACTTGCGCAGTTGCGCGGCCATGCCGTGCTCGCCCTGCCACTGGCCGAGCACATCGCTGGAGAGGGCTTGCTGATGCTGACCGATGGCGACCAGCAGCGGGCAGTAGCGGGCCTTGCGCTCGGCATCCTTGAGGTCGATGCCGCTGTCGAACAGCAGGTATTCGTAGGCGGTCAGCCCCTGGACCACCACGCTGGCGCGCTCCACGTCCTCCCGCTTCAACCGCGGCTTGCTGTTCAGCAGGCCCTCGACCTGGCGAGCCACCAGATTCTTCTTGTCCGGCCAGAACTGCACCTGCCAGGTGCGATTGCCCTCGGCCAGCGGGCCTACGAGCATCGGTTGCAGGGCGGCCCAGGCGCTCTGCGCGGTGAGGAAGGCCTGCCGCGCGGCGGGCAGGTCCTGGTCGCCGGCGCAGAAGGCCTCGCCGCTGCTGGCCAGTTGCCGGTCGGCTTCGGCCCAGGCGCTGTAGGCGGGCAGCAGCACGCCGTCGGCCAGCGCGGCGCTGATCTTGCCCGGCGGGTCCTGGGCGGTGCAGGCGGCAAGGGCGAGGGCGGCAGCAAGAGTCGACAGCGGGCGCAACATGGAAGGTGCTCCTTAGAGAGAGTTCAGAAAGGCCAGCAACGCGGCGCGTTGTCCGGCATCGAAATGCAGCACCCGTTGCCGTGCCGCTTCGGCTTCGCCACCGTGCCAGAGGACCGCTTCCAGCAGGTTGCGTGCACGGCCGTCGTGGAGGAACTGGGTGTGGCCGTTGACCGCCTCGGTGAGGCCGATGCCCCACAGCGGCGGCGTGCGCCACTCGCGGCCGCTGGCCAGGAATTCCGGGCGATTGTCCGCCAGGCCCTCGCCCATGTCATGCAGCAGCAGATCGCTATAGGGACGGATGACCTGGTTGCTGAGTTCCGGCTCGGCTGCCGTTGCGGCGGTGGTGAACATCGGGGTGTGGCAGCCCTGGCAGCCGGCCTGCTGGAACAGCGCCTTGCCGGCCAGCACCTGGGCGTCGTCCACCTGGCGGCGTGCGGGTACGCCGAGGTTGCGGCTATAGAACAGCACCGCGGCGAGAATCTCGTCGCTGACTTCCGGCTCGCCGCCGCTGCGTGCGGCGCGGCAGTCGGTCTGCACATCGCTGCAATCGTCGCGGTCCAGCAACGAGGAGGTCAGGCCCATGTCGCCGGCGAAGGCGTGGGCGTTCTGCTGGTTGAGGCTGGGCTGGCCGGCCTTCCAGCCGAAACGACCGAGCACGCTGCGCTGGCTGGCATCGTCCCAGACGCGGTTCGGCCGGCCGGAGATCCCGTCGCCGTCGCTGTCGTCCGGGTCGGCGTTGGCCAGCAGCGCCTGTTCGGGAATCGCTTCGAGTAGGCCGAGTCCGATCATCGGCGGGGCGATGCGTGCGGAAAACAGCGTCTCGGGATGCAGGGCGCCGTAGCCGAGGTCGGTGATGCGCAGGGTTGGCTGGCGCAGCTCGACGACGCTGCCGTCGGCGAAGGTGACCGGCTTGGGGGTGTATTCCATGCGCACCCGGCCTTCGGGGGCTGTGCCGGGAATCGCCATGTCCTGCAGCTGGCCGCCATAGACCGGTTCGGGCACCACGCCGAGGCGTTCGATCAGCCGCGCCTGCTCGGGCAGGCGGGCGGGAATCGACAGGCGTACCAGCAGCGATACGGCATTCTCGGCATCTGGCTCCGGCGGGTGGCCGCGACCGTCCTTGATGTGACAGCTCTGGCAGGCGTTGACGTTGAACAGCGGGCCCAGGCCGTCGCGTGCGGTGGTGGTGGCGGGCGCGATGACCCAAGGGTTGCGGAAGAAGCTGTTGCCGACGCTGAAGTCCAGTCGGCGCAGCGGCGAGAGGTTGGCCGAGGGCAGCGAGTAGGCGTTCTGGTCCTGCTTGCGCACGGTGGCATCGCCACCGGACAACGCCTCGCCGGGTTCCGCCTGGAGCGGTGGCGGCGGTTGGTCGCAGGCACCCAGGCTGAACATCAGCAGGGCAAGTAGGCAGCGCGTCAAAGCGGACATCGAAAGCGGACCCGGACAACTCGAGCAGGTGCGCAATCTTAGCAGGCTAATGGAATTTGAATAAGAGCAATTTGCATTTGAGGCGATGCCGCAAAGCCCGTGGCGGTGGGCAGCGGCAGGCGAGAAGGGGGCGGGTGCGGCGTTGCGCCGCACCCGTCCGGCATCGGTCAGAACTGGTGGTCGGCGGTATCCGGATTCAGCTCGCTGATACCCAGCTTGCTGGCGGCCTGCTCGATCGAACCGGTCTGCTTGACCAGCGCGGCGATGGCGTCACGCACGATTTTCTGGCCTTCGGTATTGTTGGCGGCGATCAGTTGGTCGAAGTGCTGGTCGTTCTTCTCGGCGCTGTCCACCAGGGCCTGCAGCTTGGCTTCGGTGGCGGCCAGATCGGCCTTCAGGGCGTCGTCGGCGGCGGGGTCGACCTTGGCCACCAGGCCGGACAGGCTCGGGCCGGTCAACATGGTGCCGTCGACCTTTTTGTATTCGCCCAGGTAGACGTTGCGAATGCCCTTGCCGTTGTAGAAGTGCGAGTTGTGGGTGTTGTCGCTGAAGCAGTCGTGCTCGTCCTCGGTGGAGTTGGCCTCCAGGGCGACCTTCATGCGCTCGCCGGCCAGTTCGCCGAGGGACAGGCTGCCCATGCCGAACAGCATCTTGCGCAGGCCGTTCTCGGCCGGTTCGGCCAGCAGCGTGGCGCGGTAGTTGTCGGCAACGTTCGGTTGCCACTGGGCAACCATGTCTTCCAGGTCGCTGACCAGCAGCGCGGTGGCGGCCTTCAGGTAGTCGCGGCGGCGCTCGCAGTGGCCACCGGTGCAGCCTTCGCCGACCACGAAGTCAGTAGCCGGGCGCTCGCCGGCGCCGGGGTTGGTGCCGTTCAGGTCCTGGCCCCAGAGCAGGAACTCGATGGCGTGGTAGCCAGTGGCGACGTTGGCTTCGGAGCCGCCCAGTTCGTTCAGGCTGGCCAGCTTCTCGCCGGTGATGTCCTTGACGTCGATCTTGTCCTCGCCGACCTGGATCTCGGTATTGGCGACGATGTTGGCGGTGGCGCCAGCGGCGCCCAGGGCGTGCTGGTAGCCGTCGGCGACGTAGTCGATCAGGCCCTCGTCCAGCGGCCAGGCATTGAGCTGGCCTTCCCAGTCGTCGACCACCGGATTGCCGAAGCGGAACACTTCGCTCTGCATGTAGGGCACGCGGGCGGCCAGCCAGGCGGCGCGGGCGGCTTGCAGGGTTTCTTCGCTGGGGTTGGCGAGCAGGGCGTCGACGGCCTGCTGCAGCGCCTTGGCGGTGGTCAGTGCGTCGCTGAACACGGCGAGGGCGACGTCGGCGTAGTGTTCGACTACCGCGTTGGCAGCCTGCTCGTCGATCTTCGCCGGGGTGGCGGCCGGCGTGCTGGCTTCGGTGCTGGCGGTGGGCGCGGCCTGGGTGGCGGCCTTTTCTTTGTCGTCGCCGCAGCCGGCGAGAGAAATGGCAAGGGCCAGCAGGCTGGCAGTGGCCAAAGGCATACGGGGCATGGAGACGTCCTTTTTGGATTGTGGTTGGCAGGGCGGGCGTGGAAATTCGGGATATAATGCGAAAGATTTGCATTACCTGTAAAGGCCTGATGTCTCGCCGCTATCACCTTGCAAGCGGCAGAAGCTGCCGATTGCCTGGCCTGAGCCGTTAAACTGACGGCTTGTTTCGGGGAGGGGCTTCATGGTTCTGGCGAGCGTTGTCATCGGTCTGTTGCTGTGCCTGTCGGCGGGCTATGCAGTCTTTCTCTATCGGTGCTTGAGCAGGTGGCGGCAAGGCCTGGATGCAACCAGGACCGGCCTGGATGAGCTGCTGGAACGACGCCGGCTTGCCCTTTCCGAACTGGTGGATGCCTGCCAGCGCCACATGCCTCACGAGCGCACCGCGTTGGAGCGCATGCGCGTGGTCTGCGGCGCCCTGGATGGCCAGCACGGACGCGACGATGCGAGCGAAATCGAGGACTGGCTGGCCGTCGACCTCGACCGGCTTCTGTCGCTCACCGGTAACTACCCGCTGGCGCAGGCGGACCAGGATTTGCAACAGCGGCAGGAGCAGGTCGTTGCGCTGCAGCAGCAGATTCTCGACGGCCGCAAGCAACACGACCTGCAGGCCGCCGGCATCAATGGGCAACTGGCACGTTTTCCCGCTTCCGCCCTGGGTGGGCTGATGGGCTTTGGCGCGGTGAAGCTGCTCGGCACCGGGCAGCCGGAGGCTCGCGACGCCAAGCGGCGCTAGTCGGATGATGGCTTTGCAAGGCGCAGTGCCCGGGCGCGCGGGCTGCGGTGTTGCCGGGTGCCGTCGAAAACAGGCTTGCCGGGGTTTGCGAAGCTGTCTCGCTCGGTTCTGTGGGAGCAGTCAACCGGCTCGCGGGCTTAGCGGAATCTTGCCTGGCCTGACCGTTGCTCGGCGGCTTTTCCTGTAGGCCCTAGAGGGTGGCGGGATTGGCAGCGGCGTTCAGCCGGCGGGCCTGCTTCAGGTAGACGGTCAGTTCGCGGGCCGGCAGCGGCTTGCTGTAGAGATATCCCTGTCCCTCGTTGCAGCCCTGGGAAATGATGTAGGCCTCCTGCTCGGCGGTTTCCACCCCCTCGGCAATTACCTGCATGCCCAGGCTCTTGCCGAGCTGGATGATGGCGCGAACGATGGTGGCGTCGTCCTCGTCCTCCAGCACGTCCTGCACGAAGCTCTTGTCGATCTTGATCTTGTCCAGCGGCAGGCTCTTGAGGTAGCTGAGCGAGGAATAGCCGGTGCCGAAATCGTCGATGGCAATCAGCGCGCCGGAACGACGCAGGCTGAGCAGGTGCTGGGCGGCGGTGGTGATGTCTTCCATCAGGCCGGTTTCGGTGACCTCCATCTCCAGGCTGCGCGGCGGCAGGCGATAGACCTGCAGCAGGTTGTTCACCACCCGCGGCAACTCGGCATGGTGCAGCTGTACGGTGGACAGGTTGATGGCCATGCGCAGCTCGGTGAAGCCCAGGTCGTGCCATTCGCGCAGTTGGCGGCAGGCCTGGTCCAGTACCCATTCGCCGATGGCGATGATGCAGCCGTTCTGCTCGGCCAGCGGGATGAACAGGTCCGGCGGCACGAAGCCGTGTTGCGGATGCTGCCAGCGCAGCAGCGCCTCGACGCCGCTGACATGATGGTCGAGGTAGTCCACCTGCGGCTGGTAGACCATGTGCAACTCGCCGCGGGCGAGGGCGTCGCGCAGGTCCTTTTCCAGCTCGCGCCGGCGGCGCATCTCGCTGTCGACGCTGGCGATGTAGAACTGGTAGCGGTTGCGCGAACGGCTCTTGGCCAGGGTCATGGTCTGCTCGGCTTTTTGCAGCAGCTTTTCGGTGCTGTCGCCGTCTTCCGGGAACAGGGTGATGCCGATGGTGGCGCGCAGGTGGACTTGTTGCTGGTCCAGTTCGAAGCATTCTTCCAGGTCGTCCAGCACGCTCTGCGCCAGTTCGGCGGCTTCGTAGGGTTGCTCGATATCGGCCTGGACCAGGGCGAACTGGTCGCCGCCGAGCCGGGCCAGGGCGCCGAGCCGGCCGCTGTGGCCACGCAGGCGATCGGCCAGGGCCAGCAGCAACTGGTCGCCGGCCTGGTAGCTGAACTGTTCGTTGATGCCCTTGAAATCGTCCAGGCCGACACAGAGCACGGCCACCCTTCGTTGCAGGCGGCCGGCGTCTTCGAGGATCTGGTCGAGCTGCTGTTGCAGTTGCTGTCGGTTCGGCAGGCCGGTGAGGAAATCGTACTGGGCCATGCGCAGCAGGCTGTTCTCCGCCTCGCGGCGCAGGTGGGTATTGCGTTCGATGGAGGCGAGCAACTGGTTGGCGGTGTTGATCCACAGTCCCAGTTCGTTCTTCTCGTTGCCCTTGAGCATCGGCAGCTTGTGCTCGCTGGGGCGGTCCGGATTGATGTTGGTCAGGTGCTCGATGATCTTCGACAGCGGCTTGGTCAGCAGCATGTGGTAGACGCTGTACAGCACCAGGCCCATGGCCAGGGCGCGCAGTACCCCGGAGACGAAGATGATCACCGAGCTGGTGATGAAGTCCTCGCCGTAGGGGGCAGTGTCCAGGGTGATGGTCAGGTCGCCGTAGTATTCGCTGTAGGGACCGCGGCCGACCAGCTGGGTGGTGAAGCTCTGTTCCTTGCCGAGGATCAGGTCGGTGAGCAAGCGGGTCGGTATCTGCATCAGGTCACGGGATTTTTCCGCGAGCATGGGTTCGTTGGGATGACCGATGGCGGCGAAGCGCACGGACTCGTGCTGGAACAGGCCTTCGATCACCTGCATGCCCATTTCCCGGTCCAGGCTGTAGACCGCCTGGGTGGAGGGGTCACGGAACATGCCGAGGATGCGCTGGGCATCGTTGGCCACCGCCTGGCGCGTCTTGTAGACGTCGAAAACGATCTGCGCGCAGCTGAGCACCACCCCCACCACCAGTGCCGACAGCAGCACAACGCGGAGCAACTTAAGCGACAAGCTGTTCTTCAGTTCCAGCTTCAAGTGGTGGTTCCTTGTTCGGTGCTGGCGACAGATTACCGTACTGAGTATTGGCAAACTCGCCGAAGCAGTCAAAGGGCCAGTACGCACGGCCATGCCGGACGGCTTGCACCAGGCCGCCGGGCGATGCCGATCCTCTAATCCCAGGACTGCCCAGGCGCTCTGTCGCGGCGCGCTGCGGCCGTGCCGCTCCGGCTCTGAAACGCCGCCGGTTGCCTGGTCAGGTTACTGGCATTGTGTCGGTCCCTATATCGGGTACTTAAGCCTCGTTCGGCCAATTGGGAGGGCGGGCAGACGGACGGTAGACCCATAGAATGCGAAAACCCGGCCGAAGCCGGGTTCTCGTGGAGCGGGCGCTGGACGTCAGGCGGCGAAGTTCTTGGCCACGAAGTCCCAGTTGACCAGGTTCCAGAACGCCTCAACGTACTTCGGACGCAGGTTGCGGTAGTCGATGTAGTAGGCGTGTTCCCAGACGTCACAGGTCAGCAGCGGGGTGTCGCCGCTGGTCATCGGGTTGCCGGCGCCGATGGTGCTGGCCAGGGCCAGGGAGCCGTCGGCCTTCTTCACCAGCCAGCCCCAGCCGGAGCCGAAGGTGCCGATGGAGGTCTTGCTGAATTCTTCCTTGAACTTGTCGAACGAGCCGAAGGCGGCGTTGATCGCGTCGGCCAGGGCACCGGTCGGCTGGCCGCCGCCGTTCGGCGACAGGCAGTTCCAGTAGAAGGTGTGGTTCCAGACCTGGGCGGCGTTGTTGAAGATGCCACCGGAAGAGGTCTTGATGATGTCTTCCAGGCTCTTGCCTTCGAACTCGGTGCCCGGGATCAGGTTGTTCAGGTTCACGACGTAGGTGTTGTGGTGCTTGTCGTGATGGTATTCCAGGGTCTCGGCGGAAATGTGCGGCTCGAGGGCGTTTTTCTCGTACGGCAGCGGCGGCAATTCGAAAGCCATGGTCTATCTCCTTTCAGGTCAGGACGGGTGCCAGAAGCTGCGGGGCCGGGTGGGTACCCGTGCCCGAAGGGCTCCTGGTGCGAGGCCGTTCACGGGCGGCCGGACATGCGGCTGGAGTTTCGACTCTCTGCGCCGCGAAGGCGGGATCATAGCACCGGCACTGCGGCATAACCACGCAGCAACTGTGTGGGAAAGCCGGTGCCAGGGCCTCTGGCCAAGGGTGGACAGTGCCCCGGCGACTGGGTTCCGGGCCGCTGCGCGGTTGCCTACAGCCCGCGCAGCAGCTGTATCGCGACCAGGAACATCATCGCCGCCACGCCGAGGTCGAGCAGGCGCCAGGTCGCCGGTCGCGCCAGCCAGGGGGCCAGCCAGGCGGCGCCGAGGGCCAGGCAGAAGAACCAGGTCAGCGAGGCGCTGGCCGCACCCAGGGCATAGGCCCCCGGCACCGGCTGCTGGGCGCCGAGGGAGCCGATCAGCAGGACCGTATCCAGGTACACATGCGGGTTGAGCAGGGTGACCGCCAGGGCAGTCAGCAGTACCGCACGGCGCGAGCGCGGCGCGTTGCCGGCGGCCTGCTCCAGCGCTTGCGGGCGCAAGGCGCGCAGCAGCGCCTGGGTGCCCAGCCAGAGCAGGAAGGCCGCGCCGCCCCAGCGGGCGATGCCGAGCAGCAGCGGACTCTGCGCCAGCAGCGCGGCGAGGCCAAAGACCCCTGCGCTGATCAGCAGCGCATCGCACAGCACGCAGAGCGCGGCGACCGGCAGATGATGTTCGCGCCGCAGGCTCTGGGCGAGGACGAAGGCGTTTTGGGCTCCGATGGCGACGATCAGGCCGGCGGCCACCAGCAAGCCATTGATATAGCTCTGCCACATGGTGCTCACTCCGCCGCCAGGGCTTGCAGGACGGCCAGGGCCCGCTGGCCATCGGCGCGGGCGACGAACAGGTGGTCGTGGTAGTAGCCGGCGATCACGTTGCAACTGATGCCGGCCTGCGCCAGGGCGGTGGCGAAGGCGGCAGTGAGGCCGACGGCCGCCAGTGCCGAATGTACGGTCAGGGTGATCCAGGCGGCCTCGAAATCGAACGGCAGGCCGAGGCGTTCGGCCTGTTCGCGCTCGAGGATCACCGTCAGTCCTTCGCGCTCGCGAAAGCTGCCCAGGGGAGCGGTGCCCTTAAGATCATGCACGTCGGCGAGGCAGCAGAACACATAGCTGCCCGGGTGTAGCTCGGGAGTCAGGTTGCGCAGCAGGGTGCGCAGGTTGGTTTCGCCAGTCATGGGAGGTGTCTCTTCAGGCAGTTCGATGTGGCGAGTCTGCGGTGAATGCCTGTATAAGAAAAACGAATTATGCTGATCGCTCATAAGGAAAACTGATTGTTCGACTACAAGTTGCTGGCGGCTCTGGCCGCCGTGGTGGAGCAGGCCGGGTTCGAGCGTGCGGCCCAGGTGCTGGGGCTGTCGCAGTCGGCGGTGTCGCAGCGCATCAAGCTGCTTGAAGCACGGGTCGGCCAGCCGGTGCTGATGCGTGTAACGCCACCGGCGCCGACCGACATCGGCCGGCGCCTGCTCAATCATGTGCAGCAGGTGCGCTTGCTGGAGCGCGACCTACAGGGCCAGGTGCCGGCGCTGGACGAGGGCGGGCTGCCCGAGCGCCTGCGCATCGCTCTGAATGCCGACAGCCTGGCCACCTGGTGGGCGCAGGCGGTGGCCGAGTTCTGTGCCAGCCATCGCGTGCTGCTGGATCTGGTGGTGGAGGACCAGGAAGTCGGTCTGAAGCGCATGCGCGCCGGCGAAGTGGCGGCCTGCGTGTGTGCCGCCGAGCGCCCGCTGGCCGGTGCCCGCAGCCTGGCGCTGGGGGCGATGCGCTATCGCGCGGTGGCCAGCCCTGCGTTCATTGCCCGGCACTTTCCCCAAGGGGTGAGTGCGGCGGATCTGGCGCAGGCGCCGGCGATCGTGTTCGGCCCCGACGACTCGCTGCAACACCGTTATCTATCCGCCCTGGGCGCAGGCGGCGGCTTTCCCCATCACCTGTGCCCGTCCTCGGAGGGCTTCGTGCGCCTGACCGAGGGTGGCCTGGGCTGGGGCCTGGTGCCGGAACTGCAGGTGCAGGACGAGCTGGCGCGTGGGGCCCTGCAGGAGCTGCTGCCGCAACGGCCGATCGACGTGCCGCTGTACTGGCACCATTGGCGCAACAGTGGTGAGCTGCTCGGCGAGCTGACCCGTCACCTGGCCCGTGCCGCGCGCGCGATGCTGATCGCCCGCTGACCCGTCGCGGCTCAGTCGATCAGAATGCGGCCGGCACCGGGCAGCTCTTCCACGCAGCGGGAGCCGAACAGCTGCGAAGGCGTGAAGTAGCCGCCGGGGCCCTGGTAGGCGAGCAGGCGTTGCGCCGCCAGCAGTGCGCCATGGGTGGTCACGTCGTAGCCATTGGGCGTCTCCAGGCGGGCAACCTTGACCTCGCCGGCGGCGTTGCGGGCCTCGCCCCATAGCCAGGTGCGCAGGCGCTGGCGGTTGGCTTCGTCGGGGCCCTTGACCCGAGCCTCTACCTGGCGCTTCAGCCAGCGCTGCACCGCTGGCACGCCGAACAGACCGCGCAGTGGGTCGAGCAGGCGCATGAGAATCGCGACCGCTGGCGGCGTCGGCAGGTAGATTTCGATATTCGGGATGCCGGTGCTGTAGTAAGCGGTCGCCACGTCGCCCCAGGGAATCGTCACCGCGCTCTTCTCGCCGCGGCCGAAATCGATGGAGCGGCGTCGATAGCCGAGCGGCACTTCGGTGAGCACGCCGCTACGGCGAACCCGGCCACCCGCCGGCAGGCCCTCGATGGCAGTCTTGGCGGTGCCCGGCGACAGGCCGCTGGCGGTGTCGAAGCCAAGGGCCAGGTGGCTGGCGTCGGGCATGGCCTGATGCAGGCAGGCAGCCACGCAGTCGCTGGGAATGACATCGAAGCCGACACCGGGGCAGATCGCCAGGCCGGCCACACGCGCCTGTTCGTGGTAGGCATGGGCGGCCTCGAACACACCGATCTCGCCGGTGATGTCGGCGTAATGCGTGCCGCTCGCCAGGCAGGCCTCGATCATCGGCGCACTGGTGGCGGAGAACGGCCCGGCGCAGTGGATCACCACCGCGACATCGGCCAAGGCTTCGAGCGTCCGCTCGCGATGGTCGAGGTCGAAGATGCGGCATTCCAGGCCGAGCCGGCTGCCGATGGCGTGCACCGCGCCAGGGTTGCGGCCGCCGAGCAACGGCGAGAGGCCCTGTCGACGGGCCTCTTCGGCCAGCAGGTGGCCGGCGTAGCCGTTGGCGCCATAGATCATCCAGTGCTGCTTGGCCATGCGCGTTTCCTCTGAGGGGGCGTTAACAGGGTAGTCGTTCTAGCGGTCTCGTCAGGGGCGGTCGCCTATCCAAGGGTGGGGACGGTGGGCTGGTGTTTTGCAAGAAATGTCCGGTCCGACGGTCGAACTGTGCGGGCAGAGTTGCCTGGCTGGCACAGCGGCTCGCACGGTCGCTGGGTTTGGCCCGCTGCGCCACGGCGGCGGGGCGCCGGCGCTGCTAGGCTGAGCGCACGATCACGACAGGGGGCAAGGCATGAGGATTCTGGTTACCGGTGCCAGCGGATTCATTGGCGGGCGCTTCGCCCGGTTCGCTCTGGAGCAGGGGCTGGAGGTGCGGGTCAGCGGGCGCCGGGCGGAGGCGATGGAGCACCTGGTCAAACGCGGCGCCGAGTTCGTTCAGGGCGATCTCGGCGATGCCGATCTGGCTCTGCGGCTGTGCCGGGACGTCGAGGCCGTGGTGCATTGCGCGGGCGCGGTGGGTGTCTGGGGTCCCTACGAGGACTTCTACCAGGCCAATGTCGCGGTCACCGAGAACCTGATCGAGGGTTGCCTCAAGCAGAAGGTGCGACGCCTGCTGTACCTGTCCTCGCCGTCGATCTATTTCGATGGCCATGCCCATGTCGGCCTGACGGAGGAGCAGGTTCCCAAGCGCTTCGGCAACCCCTATGCGGCGACCAAGTTCCTCGCCGAACAGAAGGTCTTCGGCGCCGAGGAGTTCGGCCTGGAAGTGATCGCCTATCGCCCGCGCTTCGTCACCGGCGCCGGCGATACCAGCATCTTCCCGCGGCTGATCAACATGCAGCGCAAGGGGCGCCTGTCTATCATCGGCAACGGCCTGAACAAGGTCGACTTCACCAGCATGCAGAACCTCAACGACGCGCTGTTCAGCGGTCTGCTGGCGGCCGGGCCGGCGCTGGGCAAGGTCTACAACATCAGCAACGGCGCGCCGGTGCCGTTATGGGACGTGGTCAACTACGTGCTGCGCCAGCTCGATTTGCCACCCGTGACCCGCCACATGCCCTATACGCTGGCCTACACCGCGGCGGCGTTGAACGAGGCGTTCTGCCGAGTGCGGCCGGGGCGTCCGGAGCCGACGCTGTTCCGCCTCGGGGTGGCGGTGATGGCCAAGGACTTCTCCCTGGATATCAGTCGCGCCCGGCAGTACCTGGACTACGAGCCGCAGGTGAGCATCTGGACTGCGCTGGACGAATTCTGCAACTGGTGGAAGGCCCAGGGGCTGTGAGTCAGACGTAGACGCGCTGGCCGCGGTACATGCGCACCGAGCCGCTGGCATGGGCCAGCGCCGGCGTGCTGATGTCCGCCTGGGCGTGGCCGCGGTAGAGCGGCTTGGCGACGGTGCTGTCCTGGCGATCGCTGTATTCGGCCAGGCGCTGGCCGAGAAGGCGGGTTTCCGGATCGCTCGAACGCAGGCAGGCACCGAGCATGGCGACGATGGCGTCCGGCTGGCTGAGGCGGATATCCACGGCCAACTCGTCGCGTAGACGGCGACGCAGCGTTTGCATGCAGTCCAATACGGCTTTGTTCAATTCCATGCGGTGGTTCCCCCATTGGCGAAGAGGGCTCCGGGGGCATACGTCCCGTATGCCCCCGGAGCGGCGAGGCCGGGCGCCGGCCCGTACTCGTGAACGCCTCGGCGTTCTCTGCCTCCCTGGCACAGGTGCCGCCCATGACACCCAGCAGGGATTTTGCAAAGTGCGTACCAGTTCACGGAGTGCCGAATTCCCCGGGCCAGAGCCGGTCCGATGGGGTGCTGCCTGCCCTTCGTCGGTGCGACCCGCACCGCCCTGGCGCGACGCTGAAGCGCCGCACGCGAATCGGTATACTGCGCGGCACTTTGCCCCTAGTGTGCTTTCCCCAAAGGTTCCGCCATGCGTAACGATGCCCACGACGAGCTGGACCACGTGCCCAGCCTCACGCCCGACCTCAGCGACCGCGAAGCTTTCGAGCCCGACGAGCCCTCGCCGCGTCGCCCGGTCTACGGTCGCAGTGCCAAGCCGGTCGAAGTAAAAAGCGCCAGTACCGGGCCGCTATGGGCGCTGATCGGCGCCCTCACCATCGCCCTGGGTGGCCTGGGCTGGTGGAGCTTCCAGCAGATCTCGCTGATGGAGCAGCAACTGGTGGCGACCCAGGAAAGCTTCGCGCGCATCAGCGAGGAAGCCGCCGGGCGCATCCAGGACATCAGCGGCAAGGTGGTCGCCACCGAATCGACCGTGACCACCGGTAGCGAAGCGCTGAAGCTGCAGGTCAAGCAATTGGAGAACAAGCTGGCCGAGCTGGCCCGCCAACAACAGGCGAACGCTGGCCAGCAAAGCGGCGTGGACAAGCGCCTCGAACAATTGGCCGACAAGCTCAAGGCCAGCGAGACTGCCGACAGCCAGCTGGACAGCCGCCTGAAAGCCCTGGCTGGCGAGCAGGACAAGCTGAAGGCCGGGCTCGGCGACAACAAAGCCCTGCAGGCTGGCCTGGACAAGCTGGACGGTCGGGTGAAGAGCCTGAGCGGCGAGATCGAGACGCTGAAGAAGCAAGGCAACCCGAACCAGACCATCGCGCGCCTGGAGCAGGACCTGCTGGTCCTGCGCAGCGAACTGGACAACCGTGCCGCCCAAGGCAGCAACACCGCCGAGTTCGACGCCTTCCGCGCGCAGATGACGCGCAACATCAACACCCTGCAGAGTCAGGTGGTGAACCTGCAGCAGCAGATCGACGCGCGCTGAGTCTTGCCGCGTCATCGAAGCCCCTCGGCCGCCCGGCCCAGGGGCTTTTCTTTGGTTTTCGCGGGAGACAGCCTGACACCAGGCTGGCGAGTTTGTCTCTTGTTTGTTGGGCTTGATGATCCGTGCGCTGGCTGATTACCGTGTTTCGATGATGCTTCTGGTTTCGGCCCCCCGGCCGAGTCACTTCTTCTTTGAAATGCGCAAAGAAGAAGTAACCAAGAAGAAAGCGCACCCCACATCCGGGTCTCGCTGCGCGAGACTTCCCTCACTCCATCGCCGCTCCAGGGGCACGCCGTGAAGGGCCATCCCTGGCCCATCACGGCTCTTTGTCGTGGTCAAGTTTTAGTGGACACCCGAATAGGGGATTTCAGGCGGTTGCCTTCTCGTACTCGACTGGAGGCTGG